>NZ_JAKRLB010000005.1:0-150570 GCF_022664405.1 Micrococcus luteus
CCTTCTCGTAGCCCAGATGGCTGGTCAGCTCGGCCTGCAGGCCCCGCTCGAGCGCGGCCTTGACCAGCGCGGGCACGAACCCGCCGTCACCGGTGAGCTCGACGCCGCCCGCGTCGATCTGCGCGAACAGGGCATCAAGCTGCCCTGAGGCTTTCAGCTGCTCGACCAGGTCCTGGCCCGAGGGCTCGCCTGGGTTCTTCTCGTCGATCATGGTCATGATTCTTACCGTTCCTCTCGGTACGGCTTACACAGACCATCTGACACGCCCGAAGATGTGGGCATACATCGATGCAACGCGTTCGACTCGCGTCTTCTCATTGATTTGATCGATGATCACCATGAGGTTATGTCCGTGATGGTGGGCATGGCGGGCCAGACGGTTCAGAGTCTCTCGCATGGCGTCGGCTTCGCGTTTCTCGACGTCGAGGCCGATCTGCTTGGGCGTCCCACGCTGCTTCTCGTCGGCGTAGTAGAACAGCTTGCCGCCGTGGTCGACGACGACGGACCGCACGAGCGCATCGAACACGCGGAGCTGCTGCGGAAAGCGCGCGGGGGTATCCGGCCGGAACAGATTGGCCCCCTTGAACTCCCACCGTCCGGGGTGTTTCGCTCGGTCGATCTCCGAGGCGAACAGCTGACGCTTCAGTGCGGTGAACTTCGCTCCAAAGCCTCGTGCGGCAGACTCCGGCATGACGAATCCGGCATAACCGAAGGCTGGGCTTGTCCGGAAGCGAGGATGGTCCGGGCCGACGTAGGCGCCCGGCTCGCCGATCTCGTCGATGTACGCCAGCAGCATCTGACCATTGTGCAGGGCACAGCGGACACTGCAGACAAGCGCAGAGGCCCACGCAAGCGCGGGCCTCTCGAATTGGTGCTCGGGGCACTGTCTCAGCCCTAGCTACCACACGCGAGCGTACTCGCGCGCGCAGAGTATAGGCAAGTGTGGTTGTGTATGATCCGTCGCCCTGTCGGGTCGCTGCGGGGTCGGAATGGGTCCCGTCCAGCGGCCCGCCCCCACCATTCGAAGGACCCCATGACCACCCCCGCCACGCGCGGCGCTGCCTCGGCGCCCCACCGCTCTCCCCGGAACCTCTCGAACTTCGTGTGGGGGATCGCGGATCAGCTCCGGGGCGTATTCAAGCCGAACCAGTACGGCACCCTCGTCCTTCCGCTCACCATCCTCCGCCGTATGGAGGCGGTCATGGCCCCGCACCGGGAGTTCTTCGCGGAGCTGGCGGCCAAGGGGCATCCGGACTTCGTCCTCGCCAACCTGGTGGAGTCCCGCACGGGCCTGACGTTCTACAACCTCAGCCCCTTCACCCTGGACCGCATCCTGCAGGAGCCGGACCTGCTCCGCACGAACCTGCTGGCCTACGTGGACGGCTTCTCCCAGAACGTGGCGGACCTGTTCACCTACTACGAGTTCGACAAGACGGTCGCCAAGCTGGACGAGCACGACCGCCTCTTCCTGGTCCTGCAGCAGTTCGCCTCCATCGACCTCTCCCCGGATGCCGTCTCCAACGCGGAGATGGGGACCCTCTTCGAGGACCTCATCCGCCGCTTCGCGGCCGCCTCCAACGAGACCGCCGGTGAGCACTTCACCCCGCGCGACGCGGTGAAGCTCCTCGTGGACCTGCTCACCGCCAACGACGACGACGTCCTCACCGGCTACCCGGTCCGCACCGTCTATGACCCCACGGCCGGCACCGGCGGCATGCTGTCCCTGCTGGACGAGCGCCTGCGCCGCATGAACCCGAACGCGGAGGTCCGCCTGTTCGGACAGGAGCTCAACGACCAGTCCTACGCCATCTGCAAGTCCGAGCTGCTCGGCAAGGGCCAGGACGCGGACGGCATCGCTCGCGGGGACACCCTCAAGAACGACGCCCACCTGACCGAGCGCTTCGACTACGTCCTCTCCAACCCGCCCTACGGCGGCGACTGGAAGGCCTCCCGCACCGCGGTGGAGAAGGAGATCGCCGCCGGTGGCGCCACGAACCGCTTCCCGGGTGGCACCCCCGCCATCAGCGACGGCCAGATGCTGTTCCTCCAGCTCGTGGCTTCGAAGCTCCGCCCGGTCTCGGAGGGTGGAGGTCGGGCCGGCATCGTCCTCAACGGCTCCCCGCTGTTCACGGGCGGGGCGGGCTCGGGCCCGTCCGAGATCCGCCGCTGGCTGCTGGAATCAGACCTGGTGGATGCAATCGTCGCGCTGCCCACGGACATGTTCTACAACACCGGCATCGCCACCTACGTGTGGGTGCTGGACAACAACAAGTCGGAAGAGCGCCGCGGCAAGGTGCAGCTGATCGACGCCCGCACGTTCTTTACCAAGCTGCGCCGCAACGTGGGCTCGAAGAACAAGGAGCTGTCCAAGGCGGACCGCCAGCGCGTGCTGGACATCTACCGGGACTTCGACGCCCAGTCCGAGGCCAACGCCGAGTTCTCCAAGGTCCTCACCGCGCAGGACTTCGGCTACCGGGAGATCTCCGTGGAGCGCCCGCTGCAGCTGCGTTTCGAGGTGGAGGACGCCACCATCGCGGCGGCGCTGGCCACCAAGCCGGTGGACAAGCTTCCCGACGATGGCCGGTCGGCTCTCGAGACCGCCCTCGCCTCCCTGCGTGGCCGGGTCTGGGACCACCAGCCCACTTTCGTGCTGGACCTGAAGAAGGCGCTGAAGGAGCACGGTGTGACCGCTGGCGCTCCACTGGTGAAGGCCCTGGCCGGGGCGATCGGCGTGCACGACCCCGAGGCGGAGGTCGTAAAGAACACGAAGGGCGAGCCGGAACCGGACACCTCGTTGCGCGACACCGAACTGGTGCCCTTCGGCCGGGACATTCACGAGTACTTCGCGGCCGAGGTGGCTCCGCACGTGCCCGGCGCCTGGATCGACGAGTCCAAGACGAAGGTCGGCTACGAGATCCCCTTCACCCGGCTCTTCTACACGTACGTGCCGCCCCGCCCGCTCGAGGAGATCGACGCCGAGCTCAAGCAGCTCACGGCCGAGATCATCGAGCTGTTGAGTGAGGTAGAGCGGTGAGCAAGCAGCTGCGCCGTGTCGCTCAGGTCAATCCACCTGTTCCCGAGTTGCGTGGCTTGGGGGACGATGAGGTCACCTTCCTTCCCCTCGAAGCGGTCTGGCCGGACGGTCGGCGTCGGTACGAGTTCACCAAACCGGCCAACACGGCGGGATACACCGTCTTTCGTCGTGGCGACGTGGTGATGCCCAAGATCACTCCGACGTTTGAGGCTGGCCGCGTGTTCGTGGCTGATGACCTGCCGACAGCGGCAGGACTCGCCACGACTGAGGTGCATGTGCTCCGGGCTCGTGGAATCGAACCCAGGTATCTTGCCTACTTCCTTCGAACGCAGCCGGTCCTCAGTGAGGGAGAGACCGTCCTGCAGGGAGTGGGGAATCTGCGCCGAGTAACTGCTGAGTGGGTGTCTACTCTGTCGATCCCCGTGGACAACGAGTCAGGCCAGGCACGGATCGCCGATTACCTCGACCGCGAGACCGCCACGATCGACGCCCTGATCGAGAAACAGCGTGCCCTCGTCGCGGGCCTGCGCCGTCGGCGTGTAGCCGCCATCGTCGCGGCTACCTCAGGGATGCAGGCGAATGGAGACCGTGGAGAGTCCGCATCCTCGTGGCTCAAGTATATGCCGGCACACTGGTCGGAGCTGCCGATCAAGCGCATCTTGACCGATGTGCAATCCGGCTATTGGGGCTCCGATGAGGTCGGCGATGGCACCGACGTGCGAGTCGTCCGGGTTGCGGACTTTGACCGCCCCACCCTCAGCGTCGGAACGGCACCGACGATTCGGAGCGTCACTCCGTCGGAGAGGGCCAAAGCCGCGCTTCGGCGTGGCGATCTCCTGATGGAGAAGTCTGGCGGCACCGGTATCAACCCGGTGGGCTTCGTGGTCAGCTACGAATCGGATGAGGAGTCGATCTTCGCCAATTTCATCGTTCGGCTGCGGCCTCGTCCCGATCAACACGCACGCTTTTGGCTTTACGCACTCAACGGGGCATACACGTCTGGGCTGACCTGGAAGTCAGTGAACCAGACCACGGGGATCCAGAACCTCGACATGGCGTCATTCATGTCAGAACTATTCCCTGTCCCTCCCCTCGACGAGCAACGAGAAATCGCCGACCACCTCGACCGCGAGACCGCCAAGATCGACGCGCTCATCGCCAAGGCGGAGCGGTTCATCGAGCTCGCGCAGGAGCGCCGGGCTGCACTGATCACCGCCGCCGTCACCGGCCAGATCGAGATCCCCACGGAGGACTGACCGCACATGGCCATCCACAACGAGAGCGAGCTCGAGACCTACATCTGCGAGTACCTGGAGCAGCACGACTGGCTCTACTCGCCCAGCGATGCCGGCTACGACCGCAAGAACGCGATCTTCCCCGAGGACGTCCACGCCTGGCTGGCGGAGAACCAGCCGGAGGACTACGGGCGCCTCGTGAAGGCCGATGCCCCGGCCTCCGCCCAACAGGCGCAGCGGGACCAGATCACCACCCGTCTGATCGACGTGCTGAACAAGCCGCAGGACACCGGCGTCGGCGGCACGCTCAACGTGCTTCGCAAGGGCTTCAAGGTCGGCACCTCCGCCACCCTGCGCATGGCCGAACCGCGGCCGGCCACGAACCTGAACCCGGCCGCCGTCGCCTCCTACGAGCGCATGCGGCTGCGCGTGATGCGTCAGGTGCACTTCAACCCGGCCACCAACCAGTCCGTGGACCTGGTGCTCTTCGTCAACGGCCTGCCCGTGGCGACGATCGAACTGAAGACCGACTCCACCCAGTCCATCGGCCACGCGAAGAAGCAGTACCGCGATCGCAACCCGAAGGCCACGCCGCTGTTCGGGTTCGGCACCCGCGCCGTGGTCCACTTCGCCGTCTCCAACCGCGAGGTCTGGATGACCACCAAGCTGGCCGGGAAGGACACCTTCTTCCTGCCCTTCAACCAGGGCGACGACGGCCACGCCGGCAACCCGCTCAATCCGGACGGCGGTTCCTCCACGGCCTACCTGTGGGAACGGATTCTCCAGCGGGACACCTGGCTCGAGATCCTCCAGAAGTTCGTCTTCCTCAAGAAGGAGACCGTGGAGGACGAGTATGGCCGCTCGCGCCGGAAGTCCACGCTGATCTTCCCGCGCTTCCACCAGTGGGAGGCCGTCACCACGATGCTCGCCGCCGTCCGCGAGGAGGGCGCCGGCAAGTCCTACCTGATCGAGCACTCCGCGGGCTCCGGCAAGACCAACACCATCGCCTGGACTGCCCACCGCCTGCTCTCCACCTACGGGGCGGACGAGCAGCGGGTGTTCGACTCGGTCATCGTGGTCACGGACCGCACCGTGCTGGACGACCAGCTTCAGGAGGCCGTCCGGCAGATCGAGCGGACCTCCGGCATCGTGGTGGCCGTGGACCGCAAGAACCTCGGGGGAGAGGCCACCAGCAAGTCCGCCCTGGTGAAGCAGACCCTGTTGCAGGGCAACCGGATCATCGTGGTGACGCTGCAGACCTTCCCCGCCGTGCTCGAGCTCCTCAAGGGTGACTCGACGCTCGCCGGCCGCACCTACGCAGTGATCGCGGACGAGGCGCACTCCTCCCAGACCGGCTCCGCCGCAGCCAAGCTCAAGCGCGTCCTCACCCCAGACGAGCAGGCCGACCTCGAAGACGGGGGAGAGGCGGACACCGAGTCCGTCCTCGCCGCCGAGGTCGCCGCCACCGGACGCGCGGAGAACATCAGCTTCTTCGCCTTCACCGCCACCCCGAAGGACAAGACCCTGCAGATGTTCGGCCGCCCCTCCGGCGAGTACGACGAGAAGGGCCAGGAGATCCCGGCCTCCTTCCACCGGTACACCATGCAGCAGGCCATCGAGGAGGAGTTCATCCTCGACGTGCTGAAGAACTTCACCAACTACGACACCGCCTTCAAGCTGGCCCTGGCCGGACAGCAGGGCGAGTTCCGTCCGGAAGGCGACCGGGCCGCCGTCGGGAAGCCGACCACCGAAGTGGACCAGACCGAGGCGAGCAAGAAGCTCATGCGGTGGGTCAAGCTGCACCCGACGAACATCGCGCAGAAGGTCAAGATCATCGTGGAGCACTTCCGCGCCAACGTGGCCGGACTGCTCGACGGGCAGGCCAAGGCCATGGTGGTCACCGACTCCCGCGCCGCCGCCGTCCGGTACAAGCGCCAGATGGACCAGTACATCCAGGACATGGGGTACACGGACGTGGGCACCCTGGTGGCCTTCTCCGGCGAGATCACCGACGACGACTTCGGGCTCGAGAAGGTCACAGAACGGTCCATGAACCCGTCCGTGACCGGCGACCTGGCGAAGGCGTTCGACGGGGACGGCTACCAGGTGATGATCGTGGCCAACAAGTACCAGACCGGCTTCGACCAGCCCAAGCTCTGCGCCCTGTACGTGGACAAGAAGCTCTCCGGCGTGCTCGCCGTCCAGACGCTGTCGCGCCTGAACCGTGCGGCACCCGGCAAGGACACCACCTACGTGCTGGACTTCGTGAACTCCGAAGACGACATCCAGGCCGCCTTCGAGCCGTACTACGCCGGCGCGAAGCTGGAGACGGTGACGGACCCGAACCTGATCCATGACCTGGGGACGAAACTCGACGCCGCGGGCGTGTACGACTGGGACGAGGTCGACGCGTTCGCCGAGGTGTGGGTCGTGTGGAAGCCGGGGAGCGGGCAGGAGGGCCTGCAGGCTGCGCTGGAGCCCGTGGCATACCGGTTCCGCAAGGAGCTGGCGCATGCGCGGATGAACCAGGACGAGACGCGCGTGAACGAGCTCGTGCTGGTGCGCAAAGACATGCGGTCCTTCGTCAGCCTCTACGACTTCCTCTCCCAGATCTACGAGTTCGGGGACACCGAGCACTACAAGCGGGCGCTGTTCCTGCGGCACCTGGTGCAGCTCGTGGGCGATCAGCCCGGCGGTGAGGAGCTGATCGACCTGAGCGATGTGCAGCTGGTGAGCATTCGGCAGAGGAAGACGTCCTCGGGGGACATCGGGTTGACCGGTGGGGCCGCGCTGAAGGGGACGACCGCTGTGGGAGGCGGGCAGGTGCGTGAGAAGCAGCGCGGGCCGTTGGAGGAAGTGATCGAGAAGATCAACGAGATCTTCGCCGGCGAAGGCGTGGATGCCTCCCCGTCCCAGCAGGAGGCGTGGGTCAGTGCCCTCGTGGCGCCGCTCATGGAGGACGAGAAGCTGCTGGGGCAGGCTGGAGCAAACTCGCTGGAGCAGTTCCTGGCGAGCCCGAACCTGGAACGGTCGGCGATGGGCGCCGTGTACGCGAATGAGGACGCCTTCGCGAAGATGACGGACATCGTGGGCAGGGGCGGGGACCCATCCAAGATGATCGTCGCGGCGATCGGGGAGTACCTGTACTGGAAGGTGCGGAGCGAGGGGACTGGGCCGGTGGACGTTGCTCACGGACGGTCCGCCGTTTTCGCTGACGAAACGGCCCCTTCGCAGGGTACTTCCGTCGATGAGAGGGCGAGCGCGACGCCGTCGCGCGTCCGGAAGGGGAACTGAGATGGCACATCCCAAGACACTGCAGGTCTTCCTGATGGACGGTGCACCCACCGGTCGGCTGAAGTGCACCCTCGACAACTGGACGGGCCTCGTCTACGTGGTGCCACGCACCAGTCTCAACGCGGACGGGCACCCCGAGGCGTTCGAAGGCACCGGTGTGTACCTGCTGCTGGGGCAGGACGCCGATTCCGGCGACGACGTCGTCTACGTCGGGCAGGCTGTCGGGCGGGCCAACGGCAACGGCATGGTAGGCAGGATCCGGGAGCACGTCCGGAGGGAGGCGCACGACTTCTGGAACCGAGCCATTCTCCTCTCCACCCTCGGGGACACCTTCGGTCCCACGGAAGTGACCTACCTGGAGCACTACTTCCACCAGGCTGCATCCACGGCCGGTCGCTTCACCGTGGACAACGCGGTAGCGCCCTCCCAGGGCAACGTCACTGAGGAGAAGAAGGCGGAGCTGGAGGAGTACGCCGACAAGGCCAAGATCCTGATCAGCGCCCTGGGGCATCGCGTCTTCGAGAGCGCTGACGGCTCACATGCCGCGGCCGCGGCTGGCCGGGCCACCCAGGCGCCCGAAGCGGAGCCGAAGCGCACCCTGTTCACCATGACGGTCAACGGCGTCAGAGCCCAGGGACACCCGACGCCGGACGGGTTCGTCGTCCTGCGGGGCAGTGGCCTCATGGAGGGGCTGCGGCCCAGCGCACCCCCCGGTGTCCGGGCGGGCCGGGAGCGCTTCGCCGACCACATCGGTGCCGATGGGGTGCTGACCGAGGACGTCTCCTTCACCAGCTCCTCGGCCGCGGCCGGATTCGTGGCCGGCGGGAGCATGAGCGGGCCGTCCTCATGGCGGGCGCCGGATGGGCGCACCCTCGGCGAGGTCGAGGCCGCCTCGGCCGCGCCGGAGCCCATGGAAGACGACGCCTGATGAGGACGCGGCCGACCGCCTTGGATGCCGCCGTCGACCATCCGCGGGGTGCCCAGAGCGACGCCCAAGGACCGGGGACGGAGCGCTCGGGGTCGTTGACCGCGAACGTCATGACCGTCGCGGACGCACTGCGCGACCCTCGTCTCCGTATCCCCGAGTACCAGCGGCCCTATACGTGGTCCACGACGAACACGGGGCAGCTCGTCGAGGACATCCGTCGCTTCCGTTCGGCCGCGTCCTACCGGATCGGCACCATGATCGTGCACGCCGAGGACGGCTGGCTGGACATCGTCGACGGCCAGCAGCGGTACATGACCTTCGCCCTGATCGCGCTCGCACTGCAGGAGGTCCTGGGCGACACCGCCGAGCGCGCCGAGCACCAGCGTGCGGCCCTGGACCGCGCGGCGGCCATCGAGCTGCCGCCGGGCCGCCGGGACGTGTCGGAGCGCCACATCGTCGAGAACCACCGCCTCATCCTGCAGACATTCCGGTCCTGGAAGAGCTCCGAGGTCGAGGATTTCGCGGACTACTTCTTGGACCACTGCACGTTGGTGCGTCTGGTCGTCAACGACCTCGACGCAGCATTCCAGATGTTCGACTCGCAGAACACCCGTGGCCGGGCGCTCCTGCCCACCGACCTGTTGAAGGCCTATCATCTCCGCGCCTATGGAGAGGCCACATCGGACCGGGCGGCGATCCTCACGGCCGTGCGGGAGTGGGAAGCTACCCCGCCGTTCGAGATCCACCATCTCTTCTCGCGTCTGCTCTATCCGATCCTCCGCTGGAGCGCCGGTGAGTCCCTGCCGCGCGACGGCTTCACCGCGTCCCGGATCGGAGCGTTCAAGGGGATCTCCGCGGGGCCGACGGGCCTCGGCCGACTGCCCTGGGCGCACGGGCTTCTCATGGCCAAGGCCCACGTGGACGACTACAACGGGCGCAACGCCGCGCTGATCGCGCACGGTGCCCTTCCTCCGCTGGAATTCCCGTTCCAGCTGACCCAGCCCGTCATCGACGGCGAGATGTTCTTCCGCCTCGTGCGCCACTACACCCGGCTCGCGAGGGCCCTCGGCGTCTCCGCGACGGACGCGGAGCAGACCGCCGGGGACGACGCCCGTCGCGGGAGGGAGAACAGGCAGTTTCAGACGATCACCCGGCTCGTCCGAGCGACCGGTACCGGCGCTGGCTACCGCTACACACAGGAGCTCTACGGAGCGCTGCTGCTGGCCTACGCGGACCGGTTCGGCGACCACGACATCGAGCGCGCCGCTCTCGTGCTCGCACGGCATGCCTTCGCATTGAGAACGCGGTTGACGCGGGTCTACCCGCGCTCCGTGGAACTTCACGCGCTGGGCCAGCACGGGGCGCCGGACCTGGAGGACCGGGTCAACCTGTTCCGCCTGATGAGGAGCAGCCTGGACCCCGCCGCCGTCACCGGGCGCGTGGCGGCCCTCCCCGGGCCGTACGTGGACGAGGCCTCCCCGGTGGAGCGTCTCTACTCGGACACGCCCTGGGACACGGAGGAAGCCCACGATGCAGACTGAGAAGCACGCGCCTGAGGCGCTGACGATCGAGGAGTTCTTCACCGCCGCCCGGCACTACCGGGTGCCGGTCTACCAACGGGCCTACGCCTGGACGCAGGTCGAGATCGCGACACTCCTCGCAGACGTGCGCCGCGCTCGCCTCCGCTCGGAGAAGCCGGATACGCAGGGAGCCTCGTCCGACTACTACCTCGGCTCGCTGGTGGTGAACCGAGCCACGACTCCTGAGGGCGTGCCGATCGACGAGGTGGTCGACGGGCAGCAGCGCCTGACCACGCTGACGGTGCTGGCGGCCGTCGCGGAGCGTGTCATCCGTGCCGGTGTCCTCGACCCCCGGGCGTTGGCCGTCCTGGATTACGAAGGGCGCCCCGAGGCCGGGGAGGACCTCGCGACCCTCCGCCGTCGGGGCGCCCCCGCCGGGACGTCGTTCCAGGTGGACGCCATCGGGGTGGCCGTCGAGACGATCGCTGCGGCCTGCCGGCGGGCCGTGGACCGGCAAACCCCGGCAGACGATCAGGAGGTGATGTTCGACGGCGACGACCTCGCGTACCTCTGGAAGCATGTCCGGTTGCTGCGCACCGAACTTCCGAAGGGCACGGACCTCAACCACTATTTCGAGGTGATGAACACTCGCGGTGAGCAGCTCGCCAAGCACGAGATCCTCAAGGCCACATTGATGCGGCCTCTCCAGGACGCCACGGACCGGAAGGTGTTCGCGCACGTCTGGGACGCCTGCGCCGTTCTGGACCGCCACGTCCAGCTCCAGTTCTCAACCGAGCGGCCGAAGGATGGCGGTGAGGCGGCAAGAGACGCCGTCTTCGGAGCGTCCTGGTCGGCCCTCCTCACACGGGATTTCGCGTCGCTGCGGGCAGCTCTCGCGCCGAGCCTGACCGCGACGGTGTCGGGCGCCCGCACCATCATTGGGGCTCTGCGGGCCGCCGGGCAGACCGCCGTGGAGTCCTGGCCCTCGTCCGACCAGCGCCAGGACGACGCCGATACCGGCGCCTACGGGACCATCGTCGACTTCCCGAACTTGCTGCTGCATGTGCTGCGCGTGATGCAGGAGAAGGGTGAGGGGGCCGAGCCCGGCCTGCCGCGGTGGGGCCAGGACTCAACGGGGGCCGTGCGGCTCGAGGACGGCTCCCTGCTGGAGCAGTTCGCCCAGCACGGCCAGGCCGACGCGGCCTGGTCTCAGCGCTTCCTCGTGACGCTGCTCCGTATGCGCCTTCTGCTGGACACTTATGTGATCAGGACTCTGGCGACGACGGGAACACAGGCGGACGAGGAGAACTGGGTGCTCAGCCGAGCTCAGAAGCTCGAGACGGAAGCCGGCGAGCGCTCTCCGCGCCGACGGCTGGGTGTGAAGAACACCTTCCAGGATCCGCAGGTCCAGGACGCCGTCCGGAACCTTCAGGCCATGTTCCAGGTCACCGACACGCGCCGCACGTCCAAGTACTTCCTGTACCGCATCCTGCGATGGCTGGATGCGCAGCCGGTGGACGGTGTGGACGGCGTGGCGTTTCAGCTCATGCTGGAAGATCTGGCGCGGGAGCGCCTCCGTGCCTACGACGCGGACGAGGGATTGGACCTTGGGGTCAAGGTCCCGAACTTCGTGTTCAACGTGCTGGATTACATCCTCTGGGATCTCGGACGTAATCCGTCCGCCGAAGCGGGGGCGCTCGGGGCTGCACTCGGCGACGTTGAACGGAGTGTCCTGTCCCAACGCGCAGGCTCATTCCGCTTCCGGTACCGGACCTCGGTGGAGCACTTCTATCCCGTGGTTCCTGGCGAAGGGCAGAAGGTCCTGACATCGACGGAGGTGAACCGTTTCGGGAACCTGTGCATCATGGGCCGACGCGAGAACTCCCAGCGGAACAACCTGATGCCCGTCTCGAAGGTGAAGCAGTACTCCTCGGACGAGCAGAGCCTCAAGTTCCAGCTCATGGCCGGCATCCTTCACGCCGAGGGCGACTGGGACGCCCCCCAGATCAAGGAGCACGGGAACAGCATGCGGCGGATGATCCAAGAATGGCAGGGCAAACGGCCCTGACATCGCGGGACGATCTGGCCCCAGAGGCCCCCGTTAAGCTCGTCACATGGTCGCCGCGCGTGAAGTCACCCTTCAGGAACTCCTCGGGGGCTCCTACCAGTACACGGTCCCGCTCTATCAGCGGACGTACTCCTGGGGCCGCCCGCAGTGGCAGCGACTGTGGGAGGACGTCGTGGACGTCGCCGACCACCGGCGGGACAACCCTTCGGCGACCCACTTCCTCGGTTCGCTCGTTCTCGCCGGCTTCCGGGACAACGGGCCCGGTGGCGTCCAGCGGTGGCTCGTGGTGGACGGGCAGCAGCGGCTGACGACGCTGACGCTCCTCCTCGCCGCTGTCCGCGACCACCGGGCTGAGCACGAAGGCCCCATGCACGCCGATCGGGTCAACGAGAAGTACCTGGTCAACAAGTGGGAGGACGGCGACCTCCGCTACAAGGTCCTGCCCACCCAGGCCGATCGCGGCGCCTACCGCGGACGGATCGAGCACGCCCCGGACGCTGCCGAAGGCTCCAGGATCAGCGAAGCCCACCAGTTCTTCCTGACGAAGCTGCTCGGGTTGAGTCAACCGTCTGCCGACGGTGAAGAGGAGCCGCTGACCTTGGCGGAGGTCGAGTCCGCCGTCGTCGCCGGCCTGTCGATCGTGTCCGTGACCACCGGGGAGAACGACAACGCCCACCGCATCTTCGAGTCGCTGAACAACACCGGCCTCAAGCTCACCCAGGGCGACCTGCTCAGGAACTACCTGTTCATGCAGCTGCCCACACGGGCGGATGAGGTCTACACCACCCTGTGGCTCCCGTTGCAGAACCTGCTCTCCAATGAGGAACTGGAGACCCTGTTCTGGCTCGACCTGGTGCAACAGGATCCCAAGATCCGCCAGACGGAGATCTACGCGGGGCAGCAGCGGCGCATGCGTGGCCTGCAGGACGAGTCGCAGGTCAGGGCGGAAGTCGAGCGGTTCCTGGCGTTGGGGCGTCTCTACGACGTGATGCTCCGCCCGGAGAAGGAGAAGGACGCCGCAGTGCGGTTCCGCTTGGCGCGCCTGCGCGCCTGGCGCACGACGACGACGTTCCCGATCACACTGCACCTGATGGAGCGCCGGTCGTTGGGGGACATCGACTCGGACGAACTGGCCCGTGCGCTCCTCTACCTCGAGTCGTACTTGGTCCGTCGTCTCGTCTTCGGTCGCTATTCCGACGGTCTCAACACCACCTTGCTCGCGGCCACGGCCGACATCCAGGGTCAGGACGACCCGGCGGATGCCCTGCAGCGCTTCCTCTCCAGCGGACGGAAGCACTTCGCCTCCGACGATCAGATCCGCCAGGCCGTGATGACGGCACCCTTCTACACGACGGGCCGGGCGGCCCACCGGAAGCTGATCCTCCGGTGGATCGAGGAGTCCTACGGCAGCAAGGAACCGGTGGACCTCGACAGCGCGACCATCGAGCACGTCTTGCCGCAGACCCTCACGGAGGAGTGGGAGCGCGCTCTGGCCGGCCAGCTCGAGGCGCACCAGGACCTTCGAGAGGTGCACACCGAGCTCCTCCACACCTTGGGCAACCTCACCCTCACCGGGTACAACAGCGAGCTGAGCAATGGGCCCTTCGCGGTCAAGCGTGCGGAGCTGGCCAAGAGCGGCATCCGCATGAACCAGGAGATCTCCGCTGAGCCGGTATGGGGTCCCGCGCAGATCCGTGCTCGCGCCGAGCGGCTGGCGGACCGGATCGTCGGTATCTGGCCGGGACCCTCAGCAGAGGCCGCCTCGGGAGTCGCCCACACGGCCTGGCAGACGCTGACGGACGCCGTCGAGGCCATTCCCGACGGGTCCTGGACCTCCTACGGCGAACTGGCACGGCTGATCGGAAGCCATCCGGTCCCCGTGGGGACCTACCTCGCACGGACGGCGCTGCCGCACGCTCATCGTGTGCTCCAGGCGGGTGGCACCGTCTCTCCGTCCTTCCGGTGGTCCGACGTCCACCGCACGGACGATCCGCATGACGTCCTCGCAGCCGAAGGCGTGCGCTTCTCCGAGGACGGACGGGCCGACGGCGGCCAGCGGCTGCTGGCGGAGCAGCTCGCCGAGCTCATCGACGTTGACGTCGACCTGACCGATCCCCGGTCACTCGCCGCCCCGGGCAACGACCCTGCGCTGCGGGACCGCTGGGTCGACCGACTTCACGACCACAACGATCCCGAAACGGCCCGCGCACTGATCGAGGTCCAACGAGGATGGGTCGAGCGCGGTGGCCGGGCGGAATTCGCGGACAATGCCGCCGGCGGTTGTTTCTTGGTCGTCCCGCGCACGTCAGCACGCGCCATCTGGCCGGTGATCCTGTACCCGACGTACGGCGTCGAGGTCGTCTTCTATCATCTGGCGAAGTGGGCTCCCTTCACGGACGAGACGCTTCTCGACGAGTTCCGGGGACGTCTGAATCTCATCCCCGAGGTGGAATTCGGCCCTGAGTCTCTCCGCCGGCGCCCGAGCATCAAGCCGCAGACCCTTCAGCCGGCCGCGGCGCAGGAGGCGTTCCTCGACGCGCTGGAATGGTTCCTGCGCACCGTCCAGGAGGACGACAGGACTTCCTGACAGCCCGGCCAGGGGCAGGTCCTGACGAGGCGCTGACCCCCTCACCCCGTCCACCTCACCCAGTACGCTCGCCCCATGAAGATCGGTCTCCGCAAGCCCAGCCTGAAGAAGTCCATCAAGGCCCGCACCACGGGCCGCGCCAAGCGCGCGATCAAGCGCAAGGTCATCCCCGGCTACGGCCGCAAGGGGATGGGCTGGCTGCGCGATCCGAAGCGCGCCGCCCGCAACGCGGTCTACAAGCGCACCACGTTCGGTCTCGGCGATGTCCTGCGGATGTTCCGATGAGCGCGCCCGGCAGCATCACCGCCGACGGCGCTCGCGGTCTCGCCACACACCGCGCCCCCGGCGCCGTCGAGCTCGTCGAGCCGCCCCGCGAAGCTGTGGAGTGGATGGCCTCATCCGCCCCCGCGACCGACCTCTGGTGGACCGCCACCGTCTGTGGCGAGGAGGACCCGGGCTGGCACCGGCTGGAGAGCGCCGCCCAGATCGCGGACCTGGTGCACGCCCTCACCGACCCGCGGGACAAGCTGATCCTCGAGGACGAGCCGCCCACCCGGTACGCGCAGATCATGCTGCTGGGCGACGGGCTCTTCATGGTGGAGATCGCCAAGCGGTTCGAGGGGCTCGGGGCCTACAACTGGCGGATCGGCCGGGGCCGGGCTGCGGACGAGGCCGCCAACGACCCCCAGGACCTCGTCCAGCCCCTGCAGGAGCTCACCGCCGCCGAGACCGTCGAGGTCCTCGTCAGCTGGGCACAGGGCCACGGCCTCCCGCTGCCCTACGGGGCGGCCCTGCGAACCTACGGCACCCCGCCGGACCCGGGGCTCGGGTTCGACTCGTGACGCTCTAGGGGCGCGAATGTTCCCGGGCGCGGTGCAGTGCCGACCGTATGGTGTGATAAGCGTCATGCAATTCCGATGATGAAGGAGCACAGTGGAGTTCGAGGTCCCTTCCGTGTCACCCGGCTCGGAGTCTCTTAACGCCCCGTTCACCTCGAAGCGACGCCGTGAGCTCGCTGCGCTGGCCAGCATGACCATCCTGCCGTCGACCCCGCGCGCTGTGAGGATGGCCCGGGAGTACTTCGAGGGCAGCACACTGGCCGAGATCGGGGAGCGGTTCGGCCGCACCCGGGAACGGGTCCGGCAGCTCATCCGTGATGAAGCGGGGTACTCGACCAAGGAATTGAAGGCGTACCGCGAACTCCTCGCTGACGAGGAGTTCCGCATGAAGCGGGCGGCCGCCGTGTCCTGGTCGGAGCGACACGTGGGCGTGCCGCTCTCTGTGGCATCGCAGGATCTGAGTCTGTCCCAGCAGGAGCTGCGGCGGTTGCTGGGCAAGCGCGTCAAGTTCCATCTGGGAGACGCCAAGCCGCGCAAGACGTCCTCGGCTACCCCGGACGAGGTTCTGCTCTCTGCTCTCCGCGAGTTCTACGAGGAGACGGGAGAGACGGCGGCGCAGTCGTTCACCCAGTGGTCCCGGAGCCACGGAGTGCCCACTCACCAGACAGTGGCCAACCGGTTTGGTGGATGGAACGCCGCTCTCGAACGCGCGGGCATCGCGGTCACGGACCGGCGTCGGAGTCGATCCAAGTACTCCGACGCAGAGTTGGTCGAAGCACTGGTGGACGCGTGGTCCTCAGCGACGCCGCCCCGCACCTACCTCGAACTCTCGGACTGGCTCTCCGCGCGCCCGGGCATGCCGTCGGCGGCCCTGATCCGCAATCGTCTCGGCGTGGGGTTCGAAGAGATGCGAGCGCGCGCCCTGCGCGTCGTGGCCGGTCAGTCGATGGGCTTCCCGGGGCGGAAGCGGACCCGGGTCGACTGGAAGGGCAAGCTCGATCCGGGGGACGACCCGCTGACCCTGGTGCGCCGGGCGATCGAGGACCGAGGGCCGCGCCTGACCGTCGCCGCCTACAACAGCTGGGCGGCGGAACACGGAGTCCCCGCCACGCCGACGGTCCTGCGCCGCGCTGGCACCAATTGGGTCCAGCTCGTGGAGGCGGCCGGCGGTACCCCCAACCCGCCGAAGCCCGCCAACCCCTTCACTACCGAGGAACTCCGGGTGTGGATGGAGCGGTTCATGACAGAGTCGGCCACCCACAGCCAGTCCGCTCACGAGGAGTGGCGCCAGGCCCACGGTGGCCCTTCGGCTCAGACGATCACCACCCGTCTTGGCCCGTGGCGAGAGGTCCTCGAAAATCTCGGCGGGGGCCAACGAGAGGGCTGAACCGGCGGTGAGCGCCCCGTGAAGTTTGTCCCCCGGGCATCATGGCCCCATGACGTCCGCTCTCAACCGCCTCGAGCATCTCGCCGCCCTCCCACCTCACACCGCGATCGACCCAGCCGAGCTTGCTGTGGCCCTCACGGGGGTGCCAGAGCTCGGGGGTTGGCGCGTCACGCCGTCGCCCACACCCGCCGGCACCACCCCACCCGAGCTCACCATCACCTACGCCACCGACGACTTCGCCACGGCCCTGGCCCTGGCGAACCGGATCGGGGAGGCAGCCGAGGCCGCCGACCACCACCCGGACCTGACCGTCTCCTACGGCCGGCTCACCGTGGGCATGCACAGCCACGACGTCCGCGCCCTCACCTCCCGCGACGTCCGCCTGGCCCGCACCGTCGCCCGCCTCGCCAGCGAGGTCCTCGCCCCCCACGCCCTCGCCGCGTACGGCACCCTGGCGCCCGGCCGCTCGAACGCGCACGTCATGGACGGTGTGCGCGGCACCTGGATCCCCGGCACCCTCCGCGGCACGCTCCACGCCAGCGGCATCGGTGCGGCCACCGGCTACCCAGGCGTCGTCCTCGCGGGCACCGCGCCCGCGCACGCGACCACCGACGTCCCCGCCCAGGTGCTCGTCTCCGCCGACCTCCCGGACCACTGGGACCGCCTCGACGCCTTCGAGGGCGCCGGCTACCGGCGGGTGCCCGGCGTCGTCGCCCTGGAGGACGACGACGCCGTCCGCCCCGCCTTCGTCTATGAGCTGGTGCCCGATGCCGTCCCGCCGTCCGCCTGAGCCCCCCGCCATGACACCGCACCTCGACACCCACCCCGACGCCCGCCCCGACCCCGGCTCCCGCCAGCGGGCCCTCGTCCGGCGCTCGCCCCTGATCCTCGCGGCCGTCGTCCTCCTGGCTGGAGCCGCCGTCCTCGCCGCCCAGGGACACCGCGAGGCGGCCGGCCTCAGCCTGCAGATCGTCACGGTGGTCCCCGTGCCGATCGCCCTCGAACGCGCCCACCGGGTCCGCCTGCCCACCGCGCTGCATGCGATGTACGCGGCCCTGCTGCTCGTCGCACCGTGGGTGGGTGCCGCGCTCGGCGGCTACGACGCCTGGCCGTGGTGGGATGCCCTCGTGCACTTCTACTCCGGCGTGCCGATCGCGCTCGGGTGCGTCTTCCTGCTGGGCGTCGCGGCCGCGCGCCGTGGGCTGGTCCTGCCGCCCGGGCTCGAGGCGCTCCTCGTGATGGCGCTGCACTCGCTCGTGGCCCTGGCGTGGGAGATCGCCGAGTTCACCGCCGACCAGGCGCTCGGCGCGCAGACGCAGAAGGGCAACACGGACACCATGACGGACATGATCGTCGGCACGCTCGGGGCCCTGATCGTGGCGTTCGCCCTGTACGCGCACCGCACCCGCGGCCGCTTCGCCTGGCTCTCGCGCTTCACCGGGGCTCGGACGGACCTCGCCGGGGGGCCGGCGCAGCCGCCGCCGGCCTGAGCCCGCGGCGGCGTCGCCTCAGTGGGCGACGCCGCCGGCCCGCGCCGCCGCCCACCTCTCACCGGCCCGCGAACGCCTCCACCCGCCGCACGGCCTCCGGGTGCTCGGACGCCGCCGCGATCGACGCCGCCTCCTGCCGCACATGCGCGCGCAGCGCCTCGACGTCGGCCCCGCGCGCCAGCGCCTTCGTCGGCCCATAGGTGTGCGCCGGACCGGCCACCAGCTCGTCCTCGAGCTCCGCCAGACGCGCCGCGAACGCGCCGCCGGCCACCGCCTCGGTCGCCAGGCCCCATGCGACGGCCTCGGTCCCGTTCAGGCGCCGCCCGCCGAGGAGCAGCTGCGTCGCGCGCACCGGCCCGAGCACCCGCGGCAGCCAGTAGGACACGCCCGTGTCCGGTGTCATCCCGAGCGCGGAGAACGCCGTCAGCAGCTGCGCGTCCTCGCGCACCAGCACGACGTCGCCGCCCAGCATGAGCCCGAGCCCCGCCCCGGCGGCCGTCCCGTTGACGCCGGCCAGCACCAGCAGGCGAGAGCCCGTCAGCGCCACCGCGACCTCGCCCGCCGCCTCGCCGAGCTCCTGGATCATCGCGCGCCGCTCCGGCCCGGCGGGGGAGGCGGCCATGGCCTGGACGTCCCCGCCGCCGCAGAAGATCCGCCCGGCGCCGGTCAGCGTGAGCACGTGCACGGAGTCGTCCGCCTCGGCCGCGGCGATCGCCGCGAGCACCTCGCGCGCCATCGTCAGTCCGAGCGCGTTGCCCTTCGCGGGCCGGTTCAGCGTCAGCCGCACGACGCCGGGCCGCGTCTCGACGAGGACGGCGGGGGCGTCGTCGGAGGAAGAAGGGGTGGGTGCGGTGCTCATGTCAGCTCCTGGGGTTGGCGGGTGCGGTGCACGGGTGCCGGCCGCGAGGACGGCCGGCCGGGCATGGGGTGGGTGCGCGATCCGAAGCGCGCCGCCTACAACGCGGTCTACAAGCGCACCACGTTCAGCGTCTGGGACCTGTTCCGCTGAGTCTGTTCCTCACGCGGGCTGGTCCGCCTCGTCCTCGTCATGCTCCTCCACGCTGCGGATCAGGGCCCGCAGGAACGCGGCCGCGCCGGCGAGCTCGGCCGGGGTGAGGCCCTCCACCGCGGCGAGCATACTGCGGTGCATGGCGCCCAGGGTGGCGCGGACCTCGTGGTCCGTCTTGGCCGTCGGCTCCACCACCACGGATCGGCGGTCCTGTGGGTGGGGCGCCCGTCGGGCGTAGCCGTCTCGGACCAGTCGGTCCACCAGGGCGCTGGCGGAGGCCGGGGTGATCTCCAGGGCGCTGGCCAGATCCCGCTGACGGACCTTGTGGCCGCGTCGGTCGGCCCGCAGCAGGTAACGCAGGGCTGACAGGTGGGTCTCTCCCATCCCCATGCTGTCCCGGGTGCGGGCGCGCATGCGCCGTTCGGCCTCCCGGTAGCGTCGCAGCAGGTTGAGCACGTCCACAGGTTCGATCTCGCGGGCGCCGCGGGTGTACCAGTAGCCCGACGTCGGTTCGCCATCCGTGCTGGTCAGCGTGGTGTGCTCCTCACCCATGCGCTCTTGAACCTCCCTGTTCACGTCACCCCGAAAATTTGGTTAGTCTTCCTAACGCATAGTTAGACTAACATTTTCCAGGTCACGGCGATCTCTGTGAGGGGGCGCCCGGGCCGCGGCGAGAGGAATGTCATGACAGCAACGCTGGAGGCCCCCCAGGCCATGGGGCGGACCCTGTCCGCCGTCCCGCCCGTCCTCGAGTCCCCGGCGCCGCAGCCCGCCGCCTTCCGTCAGCGCTGCGCCCTCCTGGCCATGAGTGCCGCGCGGGCCGTCACCGTGTTCCCCGAGGTCGCTGAGGCCAGGTTCGCCATCACCGGCACCCCCTCCGCCCCCGCGCTGGAGGTGGACTGCATCCTGCGGGACGGAGAGGACACCGCGGCGGTCATCGAGACCATCACGGTGCACCTCGTCGAGGACCTCGAGGAGCTGCTCGGCGCACGGTTCCACGAACGTCGGCTGGAGCTGGTCGTGGACCGCAGCCTGCCCCGGGTGGGCGTGGGGGTCGTCTCCGCGCCCTGAGGGAGGCGCTCACGCGAACGCGCTCATCCCGGTCAGGTCCCGGCCGAGGATCAACGCCTGCACGGACTCGGTGCCCTCGTAGGTGTGCAGCGCCTCGACGTCGGCGAAGTGCCGCATCACCCGGTGCTCGAGGAGGATGCCGTTGCCGCCGAGCATGTCCCGGGCGATCTGCGCCACCCGCCGCGCACCCCGGGTGCAGGCGTACTTCAGCAGGGAGGCCTGCTCGTCACGCAGCCGCCCGGCCGCCTGCAGGCGGGCCACGGCCACGCAGCGGGTCTGCATCGCGGTCACCTCGTCCAGCATCTGCGCGAGCCGTTCCTGCACCATCTGGTGCGCTCCCAGCGGCTTGCCGAACTGCTCCCGCTGCCGGGCGTAGGCCAGCGCGGCCTCGAACATCGCGGTCGCGTGGCCCAGCGCGGACCAGCCCACGTTCACGCGGGTGGCCACCAGCACGCGCGCGGCGTCCTTGAACCTCGCCACGCCCGGCAGCCGCGCGTCGTCGCCGACCCGCACGTCGGTCAGCGTGATCTCGGCCTAGTGGATCGCCCGCAGCGCGCCCTTGCCCGTGATCACCTCGGCCTCGTAGCCGGGCGTGGACTGCTCCACCACGAAGCCCTTGACCTGGCCGTCCTCGGTGTCGCGCGCCCACACGATCGTGATGCCCCCGGCGGCCCCGTTGCCGATCCACTTCTTGGCGCCGTTCAGCACCCAGCCGCCGGCGGCGTCGGGCCGCGCGGACGTCTCGAGGGACACCGAGTCCGAACCGTGCAGCGGCTCCGTGAGCGCGAACCCGCCCGGCAGCGTGCCGCGCGCCACCGGCTCGAGGTACCGCTCCTTCTGCTCCGGGCCGGCGCAGTGCACCAGGGCGCGCAGCACGAGCCCGCCCTGCACGGCCGCAGCCGCGGCCATCGACCCGTCCGCCCGGGAGATCTCCATCGCCACCAGGCCCGCGGCCAACGGCGACATCACCGGGTGCCCCGGCACCTCCAGCCCGTCGGTGAGCAGGTCCAGCTCGCCCGCCCGCGCCACCAGGTCCAACGGGTACTCCGCCCGGTCCCAGTGCCCGTCGATCCGCTCGAGCACCTCCCGGCCGTAGGCACGGGCGCGGTCCCAGTGCGCGCGGTCCTCGTCCGTCGCCTCCCCGAACGCGTCCAGGTAGTCGACGTCCAGGGGCGTGACGACGTCGTAGGTCGGCTTCTGCGTGCGCGTCACCGGGCCTCCTGCGTCCGCTCGGCGCGCAGCGCGCGCTTGAGGAGCTTGCCCGACTGGTTCCGCGGCAGCTCCGCCACGAAGTCCACGCGCTTGGGCACCTTGAAGCCCGCCAGCCGCTCCTTCACGTGGGCGCGCACGGTCTCCGCGGTCAGCTCGGCGCCCTCCTTGAGCACGACGACGGCGGTCACCGCCTCGATCCAGCGCTCGTCCGGCAGGCCGATGACGGCGACCTCGGCCACCTCGTCGAGCTCGTAGATCGCGTCCTCGACCTCCCGCGGGGCGACCAGCACGCCGCCCGTGTTGATGACGTCCTTGATGCGGTCCACCACCTGGATGTAGCCGGCCGCGTCCTGGGTGACCTGGTCGCCGGAGCGGAACCAGCCGTCGTCGGTGAACGCGTCCGCGGTGGCGTCCGGGCGGTTCCAGTAGCCGGAGAGCAGCTGCGGCGAGCGGTACTGGATCTCGCCGGGCTCGCCGGGCGCGGCGGGGGCGCCGTCGGCCGTCATCACCCGCGCCTCCACGTGGAACACGGGGCGGCCGCATGAGGCCGGCCGCGCGTCGTGCTCCTCGGGGCGCAGCACGGTGCACAGGGGGCCCAGCTCGGACTGGCCGAAGCAGTTGTAGAAGCCGATGCCCGGCTGGCTCTGACGGAGGCGCTGCAGCACGGTCACCGGCATGATCGAGGCCCCGTACTGGGCCTTGTGCAGCGAGGAGAGGTCGCGCGTGGCCAGGTCCGGATGGTTCGCCAGCGGCACCCAGACGGTGGGCGCCAGGAACAGGGAGCCGATGTGCTCGGTCTCCACGAGCTCGAGCATCCGGGGGATGTCCGGGGCGGCGAGCAGTCGCACCGTGGCGCCGAGGCTCAGGTAGGGGAGCAGGAACACGTGCATCGCGGCCGAGTGGTACAGCGGCATGGCCACCAGGGGGCGGTCCTCGGCCGTGAAGTCCAGCGCGATGATCGAGGAGAGGTACTCCGCCACGAGCGCCCGGTGGGACATCATGGCGCCCTTGGGGGTGGAGGTGGTGCCGGAGGTGTAGAGCAGCTGGGCCAGGTCGGTGGCCGACACCTCCGCCTCCGGGGCGGCGGCGTCCAACGTCTCGTCCCGGGCGGTCTCCAGCACGGAGGGCTCGGCGTGGCCGGCGGGGAGCATGGTCCACACGTGCCGCAGAGCCGACGCGCGGCCCTCGGCCCGGACCTGGTCGACGCGCTCGAGCATGCCGGCGTCGGCCACCAGCAGCTCCGCACCCGAGTCCTCGAGGGCGTGCGCGAGCTCGCCGCCCTTGAGCGCGAAGTTCACGGGCACGTGCACGTAGCCGGCCGTGACGCAGGCCAGGAAGAGCAGCGCGTAGGCGTCCGAGTTGGTGGCGTAGGCGGCCACCCGGGTGCCGGCCGGCAGGCCGGTGTCCTGGAGGCGGCGGGCCACGCGGTGCGCTCCGTCGCGGAGCTGGGCGTAGGTCCAGTCGCGGTCCTCGAAGCGCAGGGCGACGGCTTGCGGGGAGCGGGCGACCGCGCGTGCGAACACGCGGCCGATCGTGTCCTCCGGGGCGGGGGAGGGGTGGGCGGCGGTGTCGGTGGGGTGGGTGATCTGGCCTCGCATGGGAACCTCCGGGGGACGGGTCAGAGACGTTCGATCACGGTGACGTTGGCCTGGCCGCCGCCCTCGCACATGGTCTGCAGGCCGTAGCGGCCGCCGCTGCGCTCGAGCTCGTGCAGCAGCGAGGTCATCAGGCGGGCGCCGGTGGCGCCGATGGGGTGGCCCAGGGCGATCGCCCCGCCGTTGACGTTGACCTTCGCCGGGTCCGCGCCGGTCTCGGTCAGCCAGGCCAGCACGACGGCGGCGAACGCCTCGTTGATCTCCACGAGGTCCATGTCGTCGATGGTCAGGCCCATGCGGTCGAGCGCGTACGCCGTCGCCGGGATCGGGGCGGAGAGCATCATGACGGGGTCGGCGCCGCGGGCGGAGAGGTGGTGGATGCGGGCTCGCGGGGTGAGGCCGTGGCGGCGCACGGCCTCCTCGGAGGCGAGCAGGAGGGCGGCCGCGCCGTCGGACATCTGGGACGCGGTGGCCGCGGTGTGCAGCCCGCCGGGGACGATCGGGTCGAGCGAGGCGATCTTCGCGGCGTCCGGGGTGCGGGGGCCCTCGTCCGCGGTGAGGCCAGCGAGGGGCAGGATCTCGCGGTCGAAGCGACCGTCGGCCTGGGCGGCGAGCGCGCGCTCGTGGGAGCGCACCGCGAACTCCTCCAGGGTGTCCCGGTCCAGGTTCCAGTGCCGGGCCATCATCTCGGCCCCGCGGAATTGGGAGATCTCCTCGTCCCCGTAGCGGGCGGCCCAGGACTCGGAGCCGGTGAACGGGTCGGGGAAGCCGAGATCGCGGGCGGCCGTGTTGGACCGGGAGAGCGGGATCGCGGACATGGACTGCACGCCACCGGCGACGACGAGGTCCGCCGTCCCGCTCATGATGGCCTGCGCGGCGTAGTGGACCGCCTGCTGGCCGGAGCCGCACTGGCGTTCGACCGTGGTGCCGGGGACGTCCTCGGAGAGCCCGGCCGCGAGCCAGGCGTTGCGCGCCACGTCCATGGCCTGTGGGCCGAGCTGGTCGATGCAGCCGAGGATGACCTCGTCGTACTCGGCCGAGTCGATGTCCTGGCGGGCGACGAGCTCGCGCAGCGGCGCGGCCGCCAGATCGAGGGGATGTACGCCGGCGAGCCCCTTCCCTCGGCGACCCACGGGGGTGCGGACGGCGTCGATGATGTAGGCCTCGGGCATGGGGGCTCCTCCGGACGGCGGGGACGTGACGCCAATCACGCTATTGCTTGGACATCCAACGATCAAGAGTGTGACGGGATCCGTTGCGGCGGCCTGGAGGAGCGCCGTTTCGTCAACGAAAGCGGCTCGGGGCGCGCCGTTTCGGCCACGAAAGCGCTGGGGCGGGCGTCGCCTCGCCCTGGTCAGGACCCCCTGCCCCGGGCCTACCGTGAGGGCCAGCGGCACGCACCCGTGCCGCTGAGACGAGAGGAGCCGGCCATGGCCACCCCGCACACCCCCGACCCCCAGGACGCCCGGCGCGCACGCGAGGCGACGGACGAGACCTCCGGCGTCGCGTTCGACGGCGACACGCCCCCAGCCGAGGGCGCAGGCGTCGGCCCGAGCAACCCGGGCATGGACGTGGAGCAGACCGGCGAGCGCTCGGCCGGCAAGATCGTGCTCGGGCTGATCATCGCCCTCGTGGTCATCGGCGTCCTGGTGTTCATCCTGGGCCGCGTCGCCGGCCTCGGCTGAGCCGCGGCGCAGACGCCTCGAGCACGCCACCGGCCCATCGCGACCACGGGGCGGGCACCGATCCGTCGGTGCCCGCCCCGTGGTCGTGTCCGCTCCGCGGTGATGCCGCTCAGCTGCGACGCCGCGCCGTCGCAGCGGTCAGAAGCCGCCGCCCACGGTCCGGCGGCCACCCGCCGTGCGTCGGCCGGCGGCACCGGACCGGCCGCGGGAGGCGAGGGCCCCGCCGAGCAGCCCGCCCAGCAGGCCGGTGCCGAGGCCGCCCGTGGACCGGGCCGAGGGTCCGAAGCCGCCGCGGTACGCACCGGAGCTGCGCCCGCGCGTCGTGCCCCCGGCGCCGCGGCGCGAGAGCTCACGCAGCGCCAGACCGCCGAGCGTGCCCAGGAGGGCACCGCCCAGGCCGCTGGACCGGCGTCCCTGAGAGCGGGCCTGCCGGCCGAAGCCGGGGGACCGGCCGATGTGCGCACCGATGGTGGGTCGGCTGGAGCGGCGGCCACCGCCGCCGAGAGTGCGGGTGAGGCTGGAGAGGATGCCCATGGTGTCCTCCTCGGACGTCGTGCCGGCCACTCGTGCGTGGCCGGTCGGGTGCGCCTCAACCTAGGCGTCAACCCCCGCACGGTGTCCAGACCGGGCATCCTCATGCATCGAGGCGGGATATCCACCCCACGGCCGCCCGCGGCAGCCAGATGGGGTCGATATCCCGCCTCGAAACGCGCGGGCGGGGGCGTCAGTCCTGGAGCGGGGAGGTCTTCGGCTCGTCCCTCCAGAGGGCCACGTTCCGCGCCTCGGGCAGGTCGGAGAGGTGGAAGCCCGGATCCATGCCCGCCTTGAGCTTGCGCTCGTAGTCCCGGAGCAGCTTCACGGCCAGCCCGCCCAGCGGGATGATCGCCACGAGGTTGATGGTCGCCATGAGGGCCGCGAACGTGTCCGCGAGGTTCCACACCAGCGCCACGGAGCCGAGCGCGCCGCCGACCACGCACACCAGCACGAGCACGCGGAACACGGTGATGGCCCGACCCGCGTGGCGGCCGGCCAGGTACCGGATGTTGGCCTCGCCGTAGTAGGTGTTGCCCAGCACGGAGGACCAGGCCAGGAAGAAGATGATGACGGTCAGCGCCGGGCCGGCCCACGCGCCCACGGCCTGCTGGAGCGCACCCTGGGTCACCTGCATGCCGAGCGCCTCCCCGCGTCCGTAGGCCGGGTTGGAGAGCAGGATGACGAACGCGGTGGCCGAGCACACGATCAGGGTGTCGAAGTAGACGCCCAGGGACTGCACGAAGCCCTGCTTGGCCGGGTGGGAGACGGCCGCGGTGGCGGCGGCGTTCGGGGCGGAGCCCATGCCGGCCTCGTTGGAGAACATGCCGCGGCGCACGCCCTGCATCACCATCGTCATGCCGACGGCGGCGCCCGCGACCTCGCGCAGGCCGAAGGCGTGGCCCACGATCAGCGCGATCATGCCCGGGACCTCGGTGATGTTGACGACCATCACGATCAGGGCCAGGAAGATGTAGAACGTGGCCATCACGGGGACCAGCACGTTGGTCACGGCCGAGAGCCGGCGCACGCCGCCGAAGATCACGAGGCCGGTGAGGGCGGCCAGGCCCAGGCCCACGATCCACGCGGTGGTGGAGGACGCGCCCCAGTTGGCCTGCACGGACTCGGAGATCGAGTTGGACTGCACGGCGTTGAACACGAAGCCGTAGGTCACGGTGATGGCGACGGCGAACACGGCCGCCAGCCACTTCGCGCCCAGACCGTCGCGGATGTAGTACGCGGGCCCGCCGAAGTAGCCGTCCGCGCCCTTCTGCTTGTACAGCTGGGCCAGCGTGGACTCGACGAACGCGGTGGCGCCGCCGATGATCGCCAGCAGCCACATCCAGAACACGGCGCCCGGGCCGCCGATCACGATCGCGATCGCCACGCCGGCCACGTTGCCGGTGCCCACGCGCGAGGCCGCCGAGATGGTGAAGGCGCGGAACGGGCTCACGCCGTCGTTCTCGAATCCGGTCTGGGACTTGGCCGTCACCGACCGGAGCATCTCCGGGAGCATGCGCACCTGCACGCCCACGGTCCGGATGGTGAACCACACCCCCGCCACGAAGAGCAGCGCCATCACGACGTACCAGTACTTGTCGTTGAAGGCGGTGACGGCCGCTGTGATCTGTTCCACTGTCGCTTCCACAGCCCCACCCTAGAGGCTGGGGCGGAGGACGCGGAATCGGGGCCGGGGTCAGCCGGCGGCGGCGTCGTCCTCGACGCGGAGCTGGATCAGCTGCCCCATCCGCTCGGGCAGGTCCCCCTCGGGGGTGCCGACGCTGGCGTGGCGGGCGGCGGCCCGGGCGAGGTCGTCGGCCAGTTCGTTGCCGTGCACGCCCACGTGGCCCTTGACCCACGTGGTGTCCACCTGGACGTCCGCGGCCTGCGCCAGGTCGACGGCGGCCAGCAGGCGCCGCAGGGTGCGGCGGATGCGCTCGCCCCGGGCGCCGCCGAGGGTGAGCCGCTCGCGGCGGGCGGCGTTGAGCAGGGCCAGCGCGGCGCGCGAGTCCGAGTGGATGGTGACCCGGCCGCCGGGGGTGCCCGCCCACGCGCAGATCACGTGCCCCAGCACGAGCGCCTCGAGTTCCACCTCGAGCGGCATCGTGGCCCCGGCCACGGCCTGCACGGCCCACATGCTCGGCCCGGCGACGGCGGCCGCCCCGCCGATGCGGGAGCCGCGCAGCACGGAGCCGTCCACGTACACGTCCGTCACGTCCGCCTCGTCCGCGAACGTGAGGCTGTGGGTCACCCCGGGCAGGTTGCGGCGCAGGAAGCGGTCCGTGCGGCGGCGGGAGAGGAAGACGCCAGAGGAGCGGCGCAGCGCGTCCTCCTCCTCCTGGGCGGCCTCGATGGCCTCGAGCGGGATCCGGGCCGCGCCCGTCTGGGCGACCGTCTCCGGGTCCACGTCCGGCAGCAGGTAGCTGGAGCGCTGCGTGCCCACGGGGGACTCGTCGAGCCGGTAGGAGACCACGCGCGTGTCCACGGGGGCGAGGACCTCGAGCAGGGAGAGCAGCTCGGCGTCCCGGTCCGAGCCCAGCCGCACGATCACCGGGCGCTCCGGCGGCAGGTCGACGGTGACGGTGGACCAGAAGGCGCTCAGATGCGCCGTGCCGACCATCCCGGTGTAGACGTGGCCGCGGACGTCGTCGCCGAGCTCGCGCAGCTCGAGCTCGCGGGCCACGTAGACGATGCCCCCCGTCGTCGGATGCAGGTCCAGGCGGAGGGCGGGGCCGTGGTCCACGCCGGGCAGCATGGCCAGCGGGCTGGCCACCACGCGGACGCCGTCCCGGCGGATCCGGGTGCGCGGCGGGGAGGGGCGGGGGACGACGGGGCCGGTGCGCGTGAGGTCGACGCCGTTCCGGTCCCGCGGGGTGCCCCGGGGCCGGCGGGCCCGGACCACGCGCAGCGGGCGGTGCTGCTCCTCCGCCTTGGCGCCCGGGCCACGGAACTCCCAGCCCACGTCGACGAGCGCCGCGGGGTGTGCGGGCTCGACGTCGTGATGCAGCGTCCGGTCCACGACCGTCCGCGGGTGGTTGATCCGTGCTCCCATGGCTTCGCCGGCTGTGTCGAAGGGGACCG
This sequence comes from Micrococcus luteus, assembly GCF_022664405.1. Classification (NCBI taxonomy): domain Bacteria; kingdom Bacillati; phylum Actinomycetota; class Actinomycetes; order Micrococcales; family Micrococcaceae; genus Micrococcus; species Micrococcus luteus. The sequence continues at coordinate 28,567 of NZ_JAKRLB010000005.1, forward strand.
CGCCGGAACTGTGAGCCGGGTCCGGCGGGCCATGCTGGTCCTGCGGCGGTCGGGCGGGATCGCCGGGGACGAAGGGGACGACCCGTCCCGACCTGTCCGCCCGACCTTACCGAGCGGACCTGTGAGGAGGCAGGTCTCCTCTCCTCGGCCTCCCGCGCGGCGGCGCCGGACGGGGGCTCAGAGCGGGTCCGTGCGGTGCCGCTGCACGTCCGGGCCGGTCGGCACGCCGAGCGCCTGCGCCTGCGCGCGCTGCTGCCGCAGGGACACGGTGCCCAGCAGCAGTGCCAGGGCCCGCTCCCCGTCCTCCGGGGTGTCTGCCGCCTCGGTGAGCAGACGGTGCAGGCCGAGACCGCCCAGCCCGAGCGCGAGGGCGGAGAGCACCAGGTCCGCCCCGTCCCGGTGCCGCAGCAGGGCGGCCTCCGCGGCCTCGGCGCGGCCCGCCAGGTCCGTGATGCGGCGGGCGCGCACGGTCTCCTCCGCCTCGGCGACGATCCGGTCCGCCACCCGCGCCAGCAGCGACTGCTTGTCCGGCACGTGCCAGTACAGCGCGGAGGCCTGCACGCCCAGCACCGCGGCCACGCGCCGCATGGACAGGTCGCCCATGCCGAAGTCCTGCAGGATCCCGACGGCGGCGTCCACCACGTCCTGGGCGGTCAGCCGGGGGCGGGGTGCGGGCGGGGTCATGCCGGAGAGGCTACCGCCGGGCCGGCCTCCTCCGCCGCGATGCGTCCCCCCGCGCCGAGGCGCACGGTGCGGTCGGCCATCACGGCGGCCTCCGCGAGGTCGTGGGTGACGACGACGCCGGTCGTCCCCGCCGCCCGCAGCACCGCCCGGATGTCCTCGGCCAGGCGCCGGCGCAGGTCCGCGTCGAGCGCGGACAGCGGCTCGTCCAGCAGGAGCACCCGCGGGGCAGGGGCCAGCGACCGGGCGAGCGCCACGCGCTGGGCCTGCCCGCCGGAGAGCCGCTGCACGGGCCGGTCCGTGAGCTCGGTCAGGCCCACCAGGTCCAGCAGCTCGGCCACGCGCGCCCGCCGCCGGGCCCGGTCCCAGCCGGCGGACTCGAGGCCGTACGCCACGTTCCGGCCCACGGTCCGGTGCGGGAACAGCTGCCCGTCCTGGAACACCATCCCCACGCCCCGGCGGTGCGTCGGCACCGCGGCCACGTCCCGCCCGTCGAGCTCCACCGTGCCCGCCACGACGTCCTCGAGCCCGGCGATCCCGCGCAGGATGGTGGACTTGCCCGAGCCGGAGGCGCCCACGAGCGCCACGATCTCCCCGGCGGCCACGTCCAGGTCCGTCCCCCGCACGGGGGTGGAGCCGTCCGGGTAGCGGATCGCCACGTCCCGGAGCCGGAGGGAGGCTCCCGTCGTCGTCGGCGTCATCACAGACCTCCCGCCCCGGCCGGGCCCCGGGGGCGCAGCCGCTCGCACACCAGCATGATCCCGGCGCTCAGCACGGCCAGCACCGTGGCCGCCGCGAGCGCCATCCCGTAGTTGTCCGCGCCCGGCCGGCCCAGCAGCCGGGCGATCAGCACCGGCAGGGTGGGCGCGGACGGGCTCGCCAGGAAGCTCGTGGCCCCGAACTCACCCAGGGACACCGCGAACGCGAAGCCCGCGGCCACGCCCACGCCGCGGGCGAGGAACGGGCCGTCCACCGTGGCCAGCACCCGCCACGGGCCCGCCCCGAGGGTGCGTGCGGCCTCCCGCAGCCGCGGGTCCACCGCCGCGAGCACGGGCACGAGCGCCCGCACCGCGAGCGGCAGCGCCACCACCGCCTGGGCCAGCGGCACGAGCACGCCCGAGGCCGCCAGCTCCGGGAACGCGGCCCGCAGGGACACGACGAAGCCGAAGCCCACGGTCACCGCGGACACCCCGAGCGGCAGGAGCAGGGCGCCGTCGAGGGCCCGCTGGGCCGCCAGCGCCGCGCGTGAGCGGAAGGGCCGGGTCAGCAGCAGGGCCAGCGGCACGGCCACCACGAGCGTCACGAGCGTGGCGTCCACGGCCACCCGCAGGGACTGCTCCAGCGCCTGGGCCGGCGTCGACCCGCCCACGAACCCGCTGCCCGCGCTCGTGGACAGCAGCCGGTAGTTGCCCAGCCCCCAGCCAAGGCGGGTGTGGAAGGAGCGCACCACGAGCGTCAGGATCGGGGCCACCACGAGCGCCACCACCGCGAGCATCACGGCCACCGGGACCGCGTCCGCGCGCGTGAGCCGGGCCGGCGGCGTCTCCCGCAGGCGCAGCGCCCGCTGGGTGCGCGACGCCGTCACGCCGGAGACCACGACGGCGACCAGCACCACCGCGAACTGCAGCACGGAGAACACCGCCGCGGTCCGCAGGTCCAGGTAGACGGAGGTCTGCACCCAGATCTCCGACTCGAGCGTGCCGTAGCCGGGCCGGCCGAGCGTCTGGACGATGCCGAACGCGGACGCGCAGAACAGGAACACCAGCGCCGCGCTCGCGGCGATCGCCGGGGCGAGCTGGGGCAGCGTCACGGTGCGGAACGCCCGCCACGGCGAGGCGCCCAGGGTGCGGGCGGCCTCGGTCTGGCGGGGGTCCAGCGCGTTCCACAGCGCGCCCACCTGGCGCACCACCACGGACACGTTGAAGAAGACCATGGCCAGCACGACGGCGGTGGTCGTCTGGTCCAGCCCGGTGAAGCCGAGCGGTCCGCCGGGGGCGAGCAGGGCGCGGAACGCGACTCCGACCACCACCGTGGGCAGCACGAACGGCACGAGCACGAGGGCGCGGAGCACGGCCCGCCCCGGGACGCGACGCCGGTGCAGCACGAACGCGGTCGGCAGGCCGAGCGCCACGGAGACCACCGTGCCGGCGGCGGCCATGCCGAGCGTCTGGCCGAGGATGCGCCACGTGCGCTCGCGGGCGAGGGTCTGGCCGAAGGCGGTGAGGTCCACGGCGCCGGTGAACGTCTCGGCGTCGCCGCCGATCCCGCGCCAGAGCATGGCCGCCACGGGCCACGCGAAGAAGACGAGCAGGAAGGCGACCGGCAGGACGGCGGCCACCAGCCACCACGGGCCGAGCCCGTCCCCCCGGCCGCGGGCCCGCCGGCGCGGCAGGTCCGTGCCGGGGGCCGCGACCTCGGTGAGCGCGGACATCAGCGCCGGGAGGCCTCGGCCAGGGCGGTCCACTCCTTCAGCAGGTCCTCGCGGCGCTCGTCGATGCGGGCGGGGTCCGGGGTGATGGCGTCCTCGACGAGCGGCGCGTTCTGCGCCCACTCCTCGGGCAGCTGCACCGACTCGTCGATCGGGTACATGTACATCGACTCGGGCAGGGCGGTCTGGACCTCCTCGGTGAGCATGAAGTCCACGAACGCCTGCGCGCCCTCGGGGTTCTTCGCGCCCTCGAGCACGCCGGCGTACTCGACCTGCGGGGTGCAGGAGTCCTCGATCACCTCGGTCTCGGGGGCGAACGCGGGGGAGGAGGAGTAGGAGAGCACCACCGGGAACTGACCCTTGCCCTCGCCGCCGGAGAAGTCCGAGTTGTAGGCGTCGGACCAGCTGTCGGCGATCTTGCCCCCGTTCTCCATCAGGCCCCGCCACCAGTCCTGCCAGCCGTCGTCGCCGTACTTCTCCGTGGTGGCCGCGAGCAGCGCCAGGCCGGGGGAGGAGGCCACGGGGGAGGTGGCGACCGTCAGCTTCGCGTACTCGGGGTCGTCGAGCTGGTCGATCGAGGTGGGGGCCTCGACGTCGTGGGCCTCGAACCATGCCGGATCCGTGTTGAAGCACACCTGGCCCTGGTCCACCGGGGTCATGCGGTCCTCCACCATCCGGTCCTGTGCGGAGGCGGGCAGGTCCTGCGGGGTGTATTCGGCGACGACGCCCTCGCGGACGAGGCGGTGCGCCGAGTGGTCCTCCACGCCGTAGACGCCGTCCACGGTGGGCTCGTCCTTGGCCAGCAGGAGCTGGTTCACCACGCTGCCGGCGTCGCCGGGGGCCGTGGTCTTCAGGGTGTAGCCGGACTCCTGCTCGAACTTCTGGACGAGCTCCTCGGGCAGGTTGAACGAGTCGTGCGTCATGATCGTCACGGTCGTCGACTCGCCGCCGCCGGCCCCGGAGGCGGCCGACGACGCCCCGTCGCCGGACGAGCCGGACACCGAACAGCCGGTGAGGGCGAGGGCGGCCACCGAGAGGGCGGCGAGGGCGCGGTGCGGGGTGCGGGACATGGCGGTTCTCCTCTGGGACGGCAGAGGGGCCGGGACGAGGCCGCCACCGGAATCCCGGGACGACGTCGACCGGGAGACTCGACTTCCTTCGCCGGTGCGGACCGGAGCAGGTTCGAGGGTCTGCGGCGGACCGCACTCTCAGCGCCGCGCGGGCGCTCCCCTGTCGATGTGGACTGGTCCCGACCCTACCCCGTCCGGCCCGCGCATAGACTGCCCGCGTGAGCGCCGCACAGCCCGCGGGGGTGACCCCGCCGCCCGCCTCGTCCAGCCCCGCCTCCGACTGGGACATCCGCCGCCCCCACCGCATGTGGCCGCGCATGCTGGTGATCGTCCTGACGCTCGCGGGCCTGGTGCTGGTGGTGCAGTTCTTCCAGGGGATCGCCTCCATCGCGGCGCCCGTCTTCCTGGGGCTGAACCTCGTGATCGTGGCCTACCCCCTGCAGGCCTGGCTCATCCGCCGGGGCCTGCACCCCGTGCTCGGGGCCGCCACCACCGTCCTGCTGGTCGTCGCGGTGATGGCCGTGTTCGGGGGCATGATGGTGTGGTCCGGCCTCGAGCTGGTGGCGGAGCTGCCGAAGTACGCGGACCGCTTCCAGCAGATCGTCCTGGACGTCTCGCACTGGCTCAACGAGCGCGGCGTGACCCCGGACATGGTGTCCCAGCAGCTGGCCTCGATCGACATGAGCACCGTGACCGGGACGGCCGTCAGCGCCATCACGAAGATCGCCACGAACGTCTACGCGGTCTTCGGCCTGCTCGTCACCGTGATCATGGGCATGTTCTTCCTCGCGATGGACTCGATGGACGTCGAACGCCGCGTCCGCCTGCTCAGCACCGCCCGCCACGAGTTCGGCCACGCCCTGGTCGAGTTCGCCCAGGGCGTGCGCCGCTACTGGGTGGTCACCACGGTGTTCGGCCTGATCGTGGCGGTGTTGGACGTGATCGCCCTCATGCTGATCGGCGTTCCGCTCGCGCTCGTGTGGGGCGTGCTCAGCTTCCTCACCAACTACGTCCCGAACATCGGCTTCATCATCGGCCTGCTGCCGCCGGCCGTCCTGGGCCTGGCGGCGGGCGGCTGGTCCGACTTCCTGTGGGTGGTGGTCAGCTACTCGGTGCTGAACTTCGTGCTGCAGTCCGTGATCCAGCCCAAGGTGGCCGGCGACGCGATCGGCGTGATCCCCACCGTCAGCTTCCTCTCCCTGCTCTTCTGGGCCTGGGTCCTCGGCCCGCTCGGCGCCATCCTCGCGCTGCCCTGCACGCTGCTGGCCAAGGCCGTGCTGATCGACGCCGACCCGAACGCCCGCTGGATCAACGCGCTCATCGCCTCGGACCTGAAGGGGATGGAGCGCCGTCAGTCCTCGCTCCTGGAACGGCTGCGCCCGGCGGCCTGGCGATCCGACGCGCACGGGAAGGACGAGGACCGCGCCCCGGCGGACGGCGGGGACGACGACGGCCCCGCGGCGGACGAGGTCACGGGCGAGGCTGGAGCAGCACCAGGTCGTTGAGCGCGCCGGCCAGCCGCAGCAGCGGCGGGGCGGGGAACGACAGCTGGGCCAGCCCCGGGTGCAGTGCCGCGCACGCGGCGGCCGCGGCCTCCTCGCCCGCGGCGTCCTCGAACGCCGGCCGCAGCACCGCCGCGCCCAGCGGCAGCGTGTCCAGGAGGGAGCGGGGGCCCCGCTCGGCCGGGTCGTACTCGGCGGGCTGCACCGCCCCGGTCACCGTGCGCACGCGCAGGGGCCGGCCGGCGGCGTCGTCGGCGCCCTGCAGGAAGCGCAGCGCCGCCGCCGCGTAGGGGTGCTCGGGGTGGAACCGGTCGCCGCGCCAGTGCACGGCGGCCTCGCCGTCGCCCCGCAGCCGCACCCACGAGGCCAGGTGGCCGGGCCCGCCCCACGGCCCGGTGCCCGGCCGAGGTGCCGGGGGCACCCACAGCACCCGGGTGATCCCCAGCAGGGCGGCGAACTCGGCGGCCACCTGGTTGGGGGTCCACGCGCCGTTGATCCGCCCGTCCAGCACGGGGTCCGCGGCCACCACGGCCGTCCCCTCGCCGTCGCTCACCCAGGCCCCGCGCGGGGCGCACAGCAGGGGGGTGAGCAGCGGCAGTCCCGCCGCCTCCGCCACGGCCGTCGCGGCCGCGCCGTCGAGCGGTCCGGTCCCGGTCAGTCCCGCGGCGCTGCGCCAGGCGACGGCGGCCAGGCCCTCGGGGCGGCGGACGAAGCTCGGCCCGGTGCGGCCCAGCAGCGGTGAGCCCACGGGCGCGCGCAGCAGGTCCACCTCCGGGGGCACCAGCCGCGCCGCCCCGGCGTCGCGCGGGTGGGCGAGCACGGTGACCGGCAGCACGGCGGCGAGCGTCTCGGCCAGGCCCACGACGGCGTCCCGCATCTCCTCCAGCAGCGTCGGCACCGGGTGGCGGTGGGGCAGGACGAGCCAGGCCCGCTCGGGCGGATCCTCGGGTCCGGGCACGGGCACGACGACGTCCCGGCGCTCCCGCGCGTCGGTGGGGACGGGGTCGGCGGCGGCCATGGCGGACGGGCTCCTGGGAAGACGGCGGCGACGCGCGGGCGCGCGGCGAGGGGATGTCCATCGAGCATAGGCGTCTGACAGGAAGCCGCGGCGGTTTGACCTGTGACCCGGCACACGTGCAGAGTGCGGCCATGACCGCGATGTTCTCCGCCCAGGACCACGACGATCTCGACCGGGTCCTCGGCGCGACCGGCGGGATCCCCGACCCCGCCGACCTGCACGCCCTCGCCGACGACGCCGTCGCGCAGGTGCGGCGTTGGCTCGCCGAGTCCCGCGACCATGAGGCCGACTTCGCGGCCCGCCAGCTGGCGGGCGCCCTGAAGGAGCCGGGCGGCCTCGACTTCATCGTGCGCTTCGTGGACCACGTGGTCCGCCCCGAGGACCCCGCGATCGCCGCCCGGGCGCTGCGGGAGCTCGCCGGCCGCGCCCCCGGCTTCCTGCCCCCGGCACTGCGCGCCGTCCTCGGCGTCGGCGGCCGCGCCGCCCCGCTCGTGCCGCGCATCGCCGTCCCCACGGCCCGCCGCGTGCTGCGGCGCATGGTCTCCCACCTGATCGTCGACGCGCGGGACCGGCAGCTTGGCAAGGCCATCGCGGCCCTGCGCGACGAGCACACCCGGCTGAACATCAACCTGCTGGGCGAGGCGATCCTCGGTCAGGGCGAGGCGGACCGCCGACTCGAGGGCATCGCCGCGCTGATCCGCCGCGACGACGTCGACTACGTGTCCGTCAAGGTCTCCGCCGCCACCGCCCCGCACGCGCCCTACGCGTTCGACGAGGCCGTCGCGGACATCACCGAGCGGCTCACCCCGCTGTTCGAGCTCGCCCGGGACCGGGACACCTTCATCAACCTGGACATGGAGGAGTACCGCGACCTCGACCTCACGCTCAACGTGTTCACCGCCCTGCTCGAGCAGCCGGGCCTGCGCGACTACGAGGCCGGCATCGTGCTGCAGGCCTACCTGCCGGACGCGCTCGCGGCCATGGTGCGCCTGCAGGAGTGGGCCGCGCGCCGCGTCGCCGCCAGCGGCGCCCCGGTCAAGGTGCGCGTGGTCAAGGGCGCCAACCTGCCCATGGAGCGGATGCAGGCCTCCCTGACGGGCTGGCCGCTGGCCACGGTGGGCTCGAAGCAGGAGGCGGACACCAACTACAAGCGCGTGCTCAACTACGCGCTCACCCCGGAGCATCTGGCCCACGTGCGCATCGGCGTGGCCGGGCACAACCTCTTCGACGTGGCCCTGGCCCACCGGCTGATCGAGCGCCGCGGCCTCGACCCGGCCGCGGTGGAGTTCGAGATGCTCCTCGGCATGGCCACCGGCCAGGCCGCCGCCGTCCGGGCGGACGTCGGCGCCCTGCTGCTCTACACGCCCGTGGTGCGGCCCGAGGAGTTCGACGTGGCGATCTCCTACCTCGTGCGCCGCCTCGAGGAGGGCGCCTCCCCGGAGAACTTCATGTCCGCCGTGTTCGACCTGGACGCGGACGCGGACCTGTTCGCCCGCGAGGAGGAGCGCTTCCGCGCCTCGCTGCGCCACCTGGACGCGGCCGTGCCCCGTCCGAACCGCCTCCAGGACCGGTCCCGCGGGGAGGACGGGCCGACCCCCGCCCCCGTGGACGGCTTCGCCAACACCCCGGACACGGACCCCGCGCTGCCCGGCAACCGGGAGTGGGCCCGCCGGATCCTCGCGGCCGTCCCGGGCTCGGACCTCGGGACGGACACCGTCCGCGCCCACCGCGCCACCACGGCCGACGACGCCCGCGCCGCCATCGCCGCCACCGCCGACCCCGGCGCCCGCTGGGGCGCGCTCACCGGCCACGAGCGCGCCGACGCGCTGGACGCCGTCGGACGGGCCCTGCACGCCGGCCGGGCCCGCCTGCTGGAGGTGGCCGCCGCCGAGACCGGCAAGACCCTGGACCAGGGCGACCCCGAGGTCTCCGAGGCCGTGGACTTCGCGCACTACTACGCGCGCCTGGCACGCGGCCTGGACGCGGTGGAGGGCGCCCGCGCCGTGCCCGTCCGCCTGACCCTGGTGATCCCGCCGTGGAACTTTCCCGTGGCCATCCCGGTCGGGGGCGTCCTCGCCGCGCTCGGCGCCGGCTCGCCCGTGGTGTTCAAGCCGGCCCCGCAGTCCGAGCGGACGGGCGCGGTCGCGTGGGAGCTGATCGTGGCCGGGCTGCGGGACTCGGGCCTGTTCGACGACGGCGGCCCGCTCGCCGGGCACGACCCCGCGGACCTCGTGCGCCTGGTGACGCTGGCGGACGAGGACGAGGCGGAGGTCGGCGCGGCGCTCGTGACCGACCCGGCCGTCGAGCGGCTCATCCTCACCGGCAGCTGGGACACCGCACGGTTGTTCAAGGGGATGCGCCCCGACCTGCACCTGCTCGCCGAGACCTCCGGCAAGAACGCCGTGATCGTGACCCCGTCCGCGGATCTGGACCTGGCCACGAAGGACGTGGTCCAGTCCGCGTTCGGTCACGCCGGCCAGAAGTGCTCGGCGTCCTCCCTCGTGGTGCTCGTCGGCTCCGTGGGCACCTCCGAGCGCTTCCACCGGCAGCTGCTGGACGCCGCCTCGTCCCTGCACGTGGCGCACCCCGCGGACCCGCGCGCCGAGATGGGCCCCGTGATCGAGGCCCCAGGCGAGAAGCTGCGCCGCGGGCTCACCGAGCTCGGCCCGGGGGAGCGGTGGGCCCTGCGTCCGCGGCAGCTGGACGAGACGGGTCGCCTGTGGAGCCCGGGCATCCGATCCGGCGTACGCCCCGGCGCCGACGCCCACCTCACCGAGTACTTCGGCCCCGTGCTGGCCGTGATGACGGCCGAGACGCTCGAGGAGGCCATCGGGATCGTGAACGCCGTGGACTACGGCCTCACCTCCGGGCTGCACTCGCTGGACCGGGAGGAGATCGACGTGTGGCTGCGCGGCGTGCGCGCCGGCAACCTCTACGTGAACCGCGGCATCACCGGGGCCATCGTGCGCCGCCAGCCCTTCGGCGGCTGGAAGCGTTCCGTCGTCGGCCCCACCACGAAGGCCGGCGGGCCGCACTACCTGCACGGCCTCGTGGACTGGGAGGACGCGCCCACGTGGGCCGGGGGAGAGGGGCGGCCCGGGGCCGAGGCCGACGGTGCGGGCGCGTCTTGGCTCGAGACCGCCCGCGCCCTCGACACCCACGCGTGGACCACCGTGTTCGGGGTGGCCACGGACGTCTCCGCGCTCGAGGCCGAGCGGAACGTGCTGCGTCACGTCCCCACCCCGGTCCTCGTGCGCCGGCACTCGGGGCCCGCCGACCACCTGCTGCGCATCGTCTCCGCCGGCCTGCGCGCCGGGGCGCCCATGACCGTGAGCCTGCGCCCGACCCCCACCGCGGAGGGGCCCGATACGGACGGACTCTCGGCCGAGGCCGTGCGCGGCCGGGTGGAGGAGCTGGTCCGGCCCGCCCGCACGGAGGGTGCCGGCACGGCCGCGCCGGTGGACGTCGTCGTCGAGGATGACGCCGCGTTCCACGACCGCGCCCGGCGGCTGGCCCTCATCCCGCCCGCAGCGGAGGGCGGCGGCGACGCGCGGATCCGGCTCGTCGCCGACTGGACCGGCGACCGGGAGGCGGCCGAGGCGGCGCGGCGCGCGCTGCACGCGGCGCTCGGCGACACCCCCGACGTGGCGGTCTACGCTGGCCCCGTGGTGAGCGCCGGCGAGGTGGAGCTGCTGCCGTTCCTGCACGAACAGGCCGTGTCCGTGACCGCCCACCGGTTCGGCACGCCGGACCATCTGACCGAGGGGGTCCTGTGACCCCGAGGAGGAACATCCGATGCATCTGATCCCCCGCACGATCTGGGTCGTCGCCCGCGCGCGTCGCCGCCCGCGCGCCGGACTCTGGGAGCCGACGACGCTGCCGATGCGCGCCCTGCCCACGGACGTGGACCTGGCCCTGCACGTCAACAACGGCCAGTACTTCGGGCTGTTCGACCTCGGCCGCTTCGACGCGATGGTCCGCACCGGCCTGTGGGACGAGATCCGCCGTCGCGGCTGGACGCCCGTGGTGCAGGCCGAGCAGATTGCGTTCCGCCGCTCGGTGACCCTGGGGCAGCGGTTCGACGTGGAGACGCGGATGATCGGCCTGGATGAGCGCGCGGTGTGGTTCGAGCAGCGCGTGGTGGTCGACGGCGACGTCGCGGTGCGCGCGTACATCTGCACGCGCCTGCGCAAGAAGGACGGCCGCCCCGTGGAGAACGACGAGGTCCGGGCGATCGCGGCGGCGGCCGGCCACGACCTCGCGGGGGAGCCGACGCTGCCGGAGTGGCTGCACGAGTGGCGGCGCAGCGTGGCCCTGCCGTCGGCCCGGACGCCCCTGCCCCACACGTGGGACCTCGACACAGTGCGGCGAGGATGAACGTTCGAGTGATATAGGGCACGATGGTCGGGTGAACAACAGACTCCTGATCGTCGCGACCCTCTCGCTGGCCGCGCTCGTCGTCGTGCTGGTGGCCGCCATCGGCGGCGGCGCGTGGTGGGTGCTGGCGGTGCTCCTGGTGGCGCTGCTCGTGCTCGCCGTGTGGGACATGACCCAGAAGCGGCACGCGATCCTCCGCAACTACCCCGTGCTCGGCCACATGCGGTATCTGCTGGAGTCGATCCGCCCCGAGATCCAGCAGTACTTCATCGAGCGCAACTTCGACGGCAAGCCGTTCGACCGGGACACCCGCTCGATCGTCTACGCCCGTGCGAAGGGCCTGGACAGCCACAAGGCGTTCGGCACCGAGCGGGACACCTCGGAGATCGGCTACGAGTTCCTGTTGCACTCCACCGCCCCGGTCAACCCGCCGGAGGAGCCCCCCACGGTGCGGATCGGCGGCCCGGACTGCCGCCGGCCCGTGGACATCTCGCTGATGAACATCTCGTCCATGTCCTTCGGCTCCCTCTCCGCCAACGCCGTGATCGCCATGAACAAGGGCGCCGGCCTGGGCGGGTTCATCCACGAGACCGGCGAGGGCGGCCTCACCAAGTACCACCGCGGCAACGGCGCGGACCTGTTCTGGGAGATCGGCTCCGGCTACTTCGGCTGCCGCAACGAGGACGGCACCTTCAGCCCGGAGAAGTTCGCCGAGAAGGCGCTGCTGCCCGAGGTCAAGGGCATCACCATCAAGATCTCCCAGGGCGCGAAGCCCGGCCTGGGCGGCATGCTGCCCAAGGAGAAGATCTCCCCCGAGATCGCCGAGGCCCGTGAGATCCCGATGGACAAGGACTGCCTGTCCCCGGCGTCCCACTCCGCGTTCCGCACCCCGCGCGAGATGGTCAAGTTCATCGAGCAGCTCCGTGAGCTCTCGGACGGCAAGCCGATCGGCATCAAGTTCTGCGTGGGCTCCCGCGTGGACGTGCTGGCCATGACCAAGGCCATCTGGGAGGAGCGGATCGCCCCCGACTTCATCATCGTGGACGGCTCCGAGGGCGGCACCGGCGCCGCCCCGCTCGAGTACTCGGACCGCGTGGGCACCCCGCTGACCGAGGGCCTCATGCTCGTGCACAACGCGCTCGTGGGCACCGGCCTGCGCCACATGATCAAGCTCGGCGCGGCCGGCAAGGTCGCCACCGGTTCGGACATCGTCAAGCGTCTGATCCAGGGCGCGGACTTCACCATGTCCGCCCGCGCGATGATGATGGCCACCGGGTGCATCCAGGCGCAGAAGTGCCACACGAACGAGTGCCCCGTGGGGGTGGCCACGCAGGACCCGCGTCTGATGCGCGCCCTCGACGTGGAGGACAAGGGCAACCGCGTCTTCAACTACCACCGCCTGACCGTGCGCGAGGCCGTGCAGATCATGGCGTCCATGGGCCTGACGCATCCGTCCCAGCTGAACACCCGCATGCTGCGCCGCCGCGTGGACCACCTGAGCACCCGCTCGTACGCGTCCATCTACCACTGGCTGCGCACGGACGAGCTGCTCAACGACCCGCCCGCCGGCTGGGCCATGGACTGGGAGGAGGCGGACGCGGACCACTTCGGCGAGCACGCCCGCGTGGACTACCTCACCGAGCGCGACCCCGAGTGGCGCTCCGAGCTGCTGATCCCGGGCCGCAAGGCGGCCGGCGCCCCCGTGCAGGGCTCCCCCATCTCCGGGACGGGCTCCACGCTGGTCGACGCCCGGCGGGCCGAGTCCGTGCCGCTGACCACGTCGCCGATGCCGCGCGTCAGCTCGCTGGGTGAGGGCGAGTCGCTGTGCACGCCCGGCGGCCGTCGTCGGGCCCCGCAGGACCCGGCACCCGCCGCCACCGCCGGCGAGACGCCCACCGACGAGAACGAGGGCCTGCCGGCGGAGGCCGGCGAGCGGCCCGAGCGCCAGGACGGCGAGGAGGTCACCCGGCGGGGGACCACCGGCCGCGTCGAGGGCGAGCACCGCGGCGAGGGCCGCGTCGGCTGACCCACCCCCGCAGTCACCCCCGCTTTCGAGGCGGGAAATCCACCTCACACGACGCCCCCGGGCGCCCATGAGATGGATTTCCCGCCTCGTCGCATGAGGGGTCGTAGCCTGGGGCCGTGACCCCGCCCGTCCCCGCCGCTCGCCGCCCCTCCGCGGCCCTGCTGTGGGTGCTGCTGGCGGCCATGGGCGCCGGGCCCCTGTTCAACTACGGCGTCTCCGCCTCCTCCACGGTCGTGATGGAGCGGCTCGACGTCACCTCGGGCCAGCTCGGCACCGTGATGACGGTCGTGTTCGCCGCGGCCGCCGTCACCTCCCTCGGCCTCGGCCGGGCCGCCGACCGCCTGTCCGCCCGCGCGCAGCTGAGCATCATCTTCGGCGGCACCGCCGCGGCGCTCGTGCTCGGCGCCGTCGCCCCGTCCCTGCCCGTGCTGTACGCGGCGGCCGCCGTCGCGGGCGTCACGCAGGCCATCTCCAACCCCACCACGAACCGGATCATCCGCACCGTGGTGCCGCCGGAGAGGCGCATCGGGTGGGTCGGGGTGAAGCAGTCCGGGGTGCAGGCGGCCCAGCTGGTCGGCGGCCTGTTCTTCCCGGCCGCGTCCCTCGCCCTGGGCTGGACGGGCGCCGCGCTGGGGGCCGCGGTGCTCATCGGGGCGCTCTGGGTGCTCGCCCTGGTCGCCGCCCCGCCGCTGCCCGGGGCGCCGCCGTCGGCCACCGGCCCCGCCGGCGGACGACGACGGCGGGACACCTCGCCCCTGCCGGCCACGGTCTGGTTCTTCGCGGCGATCGCGTTCCTCACCGGCCTGGGCATGCAGGCCACGAACACGTACCTGCCGCTGTTCGCCGTCGAGACGCTGGGAATGACGCTCGTGGCCGGCGGCGCCGCGGCGGCCGTGTCCGGGGTGGTGGGGGTGCTCTCCCGGATCGGGTGGAGCCGGCGGATGAGCTCCGGAGACCGGCCCACCACCCTGCTGGCCGTGATCTGCCTGGGTGCGGTGGCCGGCGTCGCGGTGTTCCTCGCCGCGGACCTGCTGGACCTGCCGGCCCTGCTGTGGGTGGGCGCCGCGGTGCACGGCCTGACGGTGCTGGGCGCCAACGTGGTGGTCAACGCGGGCCTGCTGAGCGAGGTGCCGGCCGAGCGGCTCGGCCGTGCGACCGGGGCGAACTCGATGGGCATGTACGCCGGCTTCGCCCTGGGCCCACTGCTGATGGGCGTGCTGCGCGACGTCACGGGCGACTACCGGGCCGGCTTCGCGGTCGTCGCGCTCGGGTATCTGCTGGCCCTGGGCGTGGTGCTGCTGCTGCGTCGCCACGTGGGCCGGCGGGGCGCGGCCTGACGCGCAGGGCCAGGACGAGGCCCACCCCGGAGGACCGCGCCTCAGCGACATCACCGCAGTGCAGCCCTGCGGTGATGTCGCAGCGCCGCGGTCGAACGGGCGTGCGGCGCAGTGCGCGGCGGGGCGTGGACGCCTGACACACGACGACGCCCCCGGTCCATACGGACCGGGGGCGTCGGAAGCCGTGCGTCAGGCGAAGATCAGAGCTTCGTCACGTTGGCGGCCTGGAGGCCCTTGGGGCCGTCCTGGGTCTCGAACTCGACGCGGTCGTTCTCCTGGAGCTCCTTGAAGCCCGAGCCCTGGATGGCGGAGAAGTGCACGAACACGTCCGCGGAGTTGTCCTCGGGGGCGATGAAGCCGTAGCCCTTCTCAGCGTTGAACCACTTGACAGTACCGACAGCCATGATGGTGTCCTTTCGATGTGCCCCCGCGGTGCGGTGGCGGTGTTGGACCGCGGCCCGGATGTGGGACGCGGGTGAAGCGGCGAGACTGAACCGCTTGCCCAACACTCATCGACGCCGGCGATGCCGGGCTGACGAGCAGTGAAGATGGCGGGATACAGCTTGATCAACTTCAGGCTCCATCATTGCACGGATCTCGCCGACCGGGAACCAGGGGCCCGATTGTTCACCTGGAGTTCGCTCAGAGCGCGCGCAGGCCGTGGAAGAGATTGCGGTGCAGGGCGGCCGGGGGAGCGGCGTCCGTGTGATCCGCGAAGGCCGTCACCTCCAGCAGCACCACCGTGTGGTCGCCCGCCGGGACCTCGGCGTGCACCCGCGTCTCGAGCCAGAGCGAGGAGCCCCCGATCAGCAGGGCGTCGTGCGGGCTGCGGTGCACGTCCAGACCGGCGAAGCGGTCGCCCTCGCGGGAGGCCAGCTGACGGCACAGCGGCGTCTGGTCCGCCGCGAGCAGGGAGACGCCGATCGCCCCGGCCCGGCGCAGGCGCGGCCAGGTGCGGGAGCTGTTCTGTGCGGAGAAGGACACGAGGGCCGGCTCCCAGGAGATGCCCACGCCGAAGGACGAGGACACCATCACCTCGGGGACGTCGTCGGCGAGGCCCGCCAGCGCGACGACCCCGGTGGGGAATGCCGAGAGGCCGGAGCGGAGGTTGCCGAGGGACAGGTCGGTGTCCCACGCGGCGGTGTGGGGTTCGTGGGTCAGGGTCATGGCGCGCGTCCTCTTCCGATGACTGGCGCGGCTCCGCAGACGGCGGGAACGCGGATCGCCCGGATCCGCGGAGGCGCGGTACTTGCCCGTCGGGGTGTCCGAGGGGCCGAATCATCACCTGGAGCACCCCACTACTGCGTGAGAGGGTTGCCGTCCCGCCGGCCAGGGCCGTGAATGACGGGAACTCGTGATTCTGGGGATCAGCCTACGGAGGGGTCCGTGGGGTGGTCAAAGCGCGGCGGTCGCGCGGCGTCATCCGAGCTGCCCGATGTGATGCTTGACACACCGCGCATCGCCAGCCAGGATCAAGCCACTCGAGAGGGGGGCTCGAGACCGCAGCCCGCGGCCCCGCAATCGGTTCTCTGAGAGGGATCGGATCATGCGGATGGACATCGAGAAGAAGCGTGCGGCATTGTCGGCCGCCGTGGTCGTCGCGGCTCTCCTCGGTATCGCCATCTCGGGATGCTCCGCTTCCCCGGGCAGCGTCTCCTCCACCGCGAAGGCATCCACCGCTGCGGCGTTCTCCGTCACCGTGACGTCAGCGGCCCCCTCGGCAACCCGGTCGGCCTCCGCCACCGGTTCGTCCGCGTCGTCACCCGCCGGTGAAGAAGCACTCCCCGCCGCGCTGTTCGAGGAGGACGGGATGACGTTGGTCGAGTACACGCGCCGGCATCCGGATGCGGACTATCTCGACCCGGAGAAGGAGTCCGTCCTGAAGGAGGCGGTCGGGACGGGCACACAGCAGATCACCGTGGACGCCCAACAGGGTGCGGTCCTTCGGGTCATCGTGCTGTGTCCTTCGGATGCCACCGGTGAGACGGAGATCCTGACCTCACGGGGTGGCGGGGGAACGAAGACCTGGATGGCCGGGTCGGAGGCGCTGTGCGGCGGCTGGTCGGCGGCGACTCCCCCCGTGGATGAGGCGGGGCCGATGACGTTCACCGCCACGGTGGACAACGACAAGCCGTTCCGGATGGTGCTGACCGCACCCTCCGCATGAGGCCGCCATCACGACGGCGGATGACGGCGCGGGGAGGACGGAGGCGCTCAGCGTCGGTCGCGGCCGCGCAGCGCGTCCAGCTGCCGGCGGTCCCGCTTGGTGGGCCGGCCCGCGCCGCGCTCGCGGTACGGCACCGCGAGCAGCTCACGCGGCACGGGCGGCGGGGAGTGGTCCACATACTGCTGCCGGGCCACGGGGGCACCCACCCGCTTGGCGATCAGCCCCGTGACCTCGAGGATCCGCTCACGTCCGTCCTGGCGCACCCGCACCCGGTTCCCGACGACGACGGGCGTCGCCGCCTTCACGGGCTCGCCGTCGATGCGCACGTGGCCTGCGCGCACGGCCGCCGTGGCCGCCGACCGGGTCTTGTACAGCCGCACGGCCCACAGCCACGCGTCGATGCGGACGCCGCTCACGCCCGCCCCCTCACGCGAAGCGGGCGCGGATCGCGGCGCCGTGCGCGGGCAGGCGCTCGTCCTCGGCCAGCACGCCGATCCCGTCCGCGACCTCCTCGAGCCCGGTCTCCGTGTAGCGGATGCGCTGCTGCAGGCGCAGGAACGTCACCGTGTTCAGACCGGAGGAGTGCCGGGCCGTCCCCGAGGTGGGGAGCACATGGTTGGACCCGGCCGAGTAGTCGCCCAGCGGCACGGGGGCGTACGGGCCCACGAACACGGCGCCGGCGTTGCGGATGCGCCCCACGAGGGCCTCGGGGTCGCGCGTCTGGATCTCGAGGTGCTCGGTGGCGTAGCGGTCGGAGACCTCCACGGCCTGGTCCATGTCCCGCACCAGCAGCACGCCGGACTGGGGGCCGGTGAGGGCCTCGCGGATCTGGTCCTCGTGGAACGCCCCGGGCACCTGCGCCTCGATCGCCGCCAGCACGTCCCGGAGCAGGTCCTCGGAGTCCGTGATGAGCACGGAGGCGGCCAGCGGGTCGTGCTCGGACTGGCTGATCAGGTCCGCGGCCACCCAGTCGGCGCGGGCGGTGCCGTCCGCGATCACGGCGATCTCGCTCGGCCCGGCCTCGGCGTCCACGCCGATCACGCCCTGCAGGGCGCGCTTCGCGGCGGCCACGTACACGTTGCCGGGCCCCGTCACCAGGTCGACGGGCGCGCAGAGCCACCCGCCGTCGTCGTCCTGGACGCCGTGCGCCAGCATGGCCACGGCCTGGGCGCCGCCGGCCGCGTAGACCTCGTCCACGCCGAGCAGCGCGCACGCGGCGAGCACGGTGGGGTGGGGCAGGCCGCCGTGGTCCCGCTGCGGGGGCGAGGTCACCGCGAGGCTCCCCACGCCGGCGGCCTGCGCGGGCACCACGTTCATCACCACCGAGGAGGGGTACACGGCGCGGCCGCCGGGCACGTACAGGCCCACGCGGCCCACGGGGGTCCAGTGGTTCTCCACGACGGCGCCCTCGCCGAGCTCGACCGTGGAGTCCTGGGGGTGCTGGGCGTCGTGCACGAGCCGGGCCCGGCGGATCGACTCCTCCAGGGCGGCGCGCACCCGCGGGTCGAGCCCGGCCAGGGCGGCCTCGAGCGCCTCCGCGGGCACGCGCAGGGCCGGCGGACGGACACCGTCGAACCGCTCGGCCAGGTCCAGCAGGGTCTGCTCGCCGCCGTGGCGGACCTGCTCGATGATCGGGGCGACCACCGGCACCACGGAGGACACGTCCACGTTCGCCCGCGGGATGATGCGGGACAGGTCCGCGGTGGCGGTGTCGAGTGGGCGCAGGTCGGTGACGGAGAGCACGGATTCCTCCAGAGGGGCGGCGGCGGGCCGGCGGGACGGGGCGCGACGACGGCCGGGCCCGGACCGCGCGGACGGTCAGGCTCCATTGTGCTCTTCTCCGGGGTGCGTCCGGGGGTGGGTGTCAGACTGTCGTCATGGTCTTCCCCGCGCTGCCCGCCCTCGCGACCCCGCCCCTGCTGGCCGCCCTGGACCGCCTCCTGGCGGGCGAGACCGTGCCGTCCGGGGTGGAGGGGGACATCCAGGACGGGGCGGCCGCCACCACCCGGGCCTTCGGCGTGGAATGGGGGACGCTGCTGACCGTGCTGATGGCGTTCGCGATCGGCGCGGCGGTCGTGTACCTGGCCCTGCAGGTGGCACGCGTCGTGCTCGTGCGCCGCCCCGCGTTCCAGCACGGCGCCGCGCGGCTGAGCCTGCCGGCCGCCGTCGCCGCCGGCCTGCTGGCCTCCCGGATCTGGCTCGGGGTCATGGCCGAGGAGCAGACCTGGTACCGGCCGGCGTCGTTCCTGATGCTCATCGCCGTGGCCGCGGCGGGCGCGTGGGCTGGGTGGCGCCTGGTCGGCGTGATCGAGGAGGGGATCCTCGGCCGCTACCAGGAGACCGGCGTCGAGCACCGCCGCGAGCGACGCATCCGCACGCAGACCATCCTGATCCGGCGCATCCTCAACGCGGTGATCGTGGTGGTGGCCGTCGCCGTGGTCCTGCTGGGGGTGCCCGAGGTGCGCTCGCTCGGGGCCGGCCTGCTCGCCTCCGCCGGTGTGATCTCGGTGATCGCCGGCCTGGCCGTGCAGTCCACGCTGACCAACGTGTTCGCCGGATTCCAGCTCGCCTTCACGGACGCGATCCGGGTGGGCGACGTGGTGGACATGGAGGGCGTGTTCGGCACCGTCGAGGAGATCACCCTGTCCAACGTGGTGCTCAAGCTCTGGGACGGCCGCCGCATGGTCTACCCGTCCTCGCACTTCACCACCCAGCCGTTCGAGAACTGGACGCGGGTGGGCGCCGAGGTCTCCGGCGTCGTGGAGCTGGACGTGGACTGGCGCGTGCCCATGGACGCGCTGCGCGCACGACTCACCCAGCTGCTCGAGTCCACGGACCTGTGGGACGGGCGCGAGCACGCGCTGCAGGTGACCGACGCGACCGGCGGCGTCGTGCGCATCCGCGCCGTGGTCTCCGCCCGCAACTCCGGCGACCTCTGGGACCTGCGCTGCCTCGTGCGCGAGGACCTCGTGGCCTTCCTGCGTCACGAGCACCCCGAGGGCATCGTGGTGCAGCGCATCGTGGACCGGCACCCCGCCCACGACGACGCGGCCCCCGCCTCCGAGGGCTCCGACGCGGGGGCCCGCAGTGGCGACCCGACGGGCGAGCCGGGCCCGGACGGCTCCGGGGTGGCGACCCGCGAGCCGCGTCCGCGCACCGCGCCGCTGCCGCGCGTCGACGGCGCCGATCCGCGCCCGGACACCCTCACCACACCGCTGACCCGCGTGGGCGACCACTCCGGCCTGTACACCGGCTCGATGACGGCGGTGCAGCGCAACCGCGAACTCGCCGGCCCGGGCGAGGAGGCGTTCGCCGAGCGGCGCGCCCAGCAGGCCAAGCAGGCGGCGGAGGCCGCGGCGGCGGACGAGGCCGGGCGGCGCAGCGGCGCCGGCTCCCACGTGGACGGCCTCCTCGACGACGCCGTCACGCGCCGCCGTCAGGACGACGAGGACTGAGGCCCGGCGGGAGCGCTCAGCGCTCGCGCGTCGGGTCCCCGGGATCGACGGGCGTGTGGTCCCCGTACTGCCGGTACTCCTTCACGCACAGCACGGGCTGATCGATCTCCTGCAGCAGCTCGTCCGAGACCGATCCCATGACGAACCGGCCGAAGCCGCCGCGGCGGCGCACGCCGATGACCACGATGGACGGGTCCAGCTCCGCGGCCACGTCCTTCATCTCCTCCACCGTGGACCGGCCGCGCGCGTACTGGCGGAACTCGGCCGTCACGCCGGAGGCGTCCAACCGGGCCTGCACGCCGCGCTGCTGCTCCTCCGTGACGAGGGACTTGGTGCGGTGCTCGCCGCCGGGGCCCGCATTGACCACCACCACGTGCTCGCCGGTGGAGCGGGCGATGTCCAGGGCGGTGTCCAGAGCGGCGTCCGCGGCCTTCGAGGGGGCGTAGCCGACGAGGATGGTCATGGGGTGCCTCCGCGGGGTCGAGGGACGGGTCTGAGGTCAGCGTAGTGCGGGCCGGGCCCGCGGCGGAGGGGCTCAGTCCTCGCGCAGGTGGCGCAGGTGCGCGGCCACCGTCTGGACGGCCACGCGGGCCACGGTGCCGGTGAGGCCGGGGTAGATGCGCGGGGCCAGGTCCTCGGGCGTGATCGTCGCCGCCTCGGTCTCGGGCAGCGCGGCCAGGGCGGCGCGGATCTGCTCCAGGCGGCCCTCGCGGTGGTGCCGGTAGTCGCGGGCGACGACGTCGAGCGGCTCCGGCACGGGCCCGTGCGCGGGCAGCACCGTGAGCGGGCCCGCCGCCTCGAGGCGGCGCAGGCTGGCCAGGTAGTCGGTGAGGGTGCCGTCCGGGTGGTCGAGCATGGTGGTGCCCGAGCCGAGGATGGTGTCGCCCGTGAGGACCGCGCCGTGCGCGCCCGCGTCCGGGACGGCGAACGAGTAGGAGTCCGAGGTGTGGCCCGGGGTGTGCCACGCCAGCACCGGGGTGCCGGCGACGTCGATCCGCTCGTCCGGCGTCAGGACGGCGGCTCCGCCCCGGCACCAGTCCGGGTCCGCGGCGCGCACGGGGGCGCCCGTGGCCGCGTGGAACGCGTCCACCCCGCCGGTGTGGTCGGCGTGCCGGTGCGTCACCAGGATGAGCGCGATCCGGCGCCCCTCGGCCGCCGCGCGGACGCGCTCGAGGTGCGCGGCGACGTCGTCCTCCGGACCCGGGTCCACCACGACGGCCGCATCCGAGTCCGGTGCGGCGACCACGTACGTGTTGGTGCCCGCGAGGGTCATCGGGGAGGGGTTCTGGGCGGTCACGCAGCGCACCAGCGGGGCGGGCGTGGAGCCGGGCGTGGCGGTGGTCGTCGTCATAGGCTCGAGTGTATGGAGAACCAGCAGACCGGCCAGGCCGCGGACCGCGGCACCATCGACACGCGCGCGGGCCTCAAGGGCAACTACGTGCAGTCCGGGGCGGAGTTCACGCGGGACACGAACTACATCGCGGACCGGATCGTGGCGGACCCGGAGGCCGTGCGGGCCCTGCCCGTGGCCGAGCCGTCCACGGTCGGCCGCGTGGGCGGCGGGCTCACCGAGGGGGCCGAGGCGTGGCCCGTCGAGGCGGGCCGCTACCGGCTCGTGGCGGCGCGGGCATGCCCGTGGGCGAACCGGACGATCATCGTGCGTCGCCTGCTCGGCCTGGAGGACGCGATCTCGCTGGGCACCCCGGGGCCGACCCACGACGAGCGCTCCTGGACCTTCGACCTCGACGCCGGCGGGAAGGACCCCGTGCTCGGCACCGAGCGGATCCAGGAGAACTACCTCACGCGATTCCCCGACTACCCGCGGGGCATCACGGTGCCGGCGATCGTGGACGTGCCGACGGGCGGCGTCGTGACCAACGACTACCCGCAGATCACCCTCGACCTCTCGACGGAGTGGACCGCGTTCCACCGCGACGGCGCCCCGCAGCTGATCCCCGACGCCGGGCCGGAGCGGGACGAGATGTTCGAGGTGATCGAGCGCGTGTTCACCGAGGTGAACAACGGCGTGTACCGGTGCGGCTTCGCGGGGTCCCAGGAGGCGTACGACGCCGCGTACGAGCGGCTGTGGACCGCGATGGACTGGCTCGAGGAGCGTCTGACGACGCGCCGCTTCCTGATGGGGGAGCGGATCACCGAGGCCGACGTGCGGCTGTTCACCACGCTGGTGCGGTTCGACCCCGTGTACCACGGGCACTTCAAGTGCAACCGGAACAAGCTGACCGAGATGCCGGCGCTGTGGGGCTACGCGCGCGACCTGTTCCAGACCCCGGGCTTCGGCGACACGATCGACTTCGCGCAGATCAAGGAGCACTACTACGTGGTCCACGAGGACATCAACCCGACGGGCATCGTGCCCGCGGGCCCGGAGCTGGCGAGCTGGCTGAGCGAGCACGGGCGTGAGGCGTTCGGCGGGGACCCGTGGGGCGGCGGCACCGCACCCGGGCCCGTGCGCGAGGACGAGCGCGTGGACCCGGAGCACACGCCGCTGCGGTGAGGTCGCCCGGCCCGGTCCGCAACGCGGGTTGAGTTGTCGCGGGTCCCGGGCTGGGACACCCGCGACAACTCAACCCGCGTTGGCATGTGGTGCGGGTGAGCGCCAGCAGGACGCGCCGAGGATTGTTGAACAATCCCCCCTCATGCCTCAAGATTGTGTGACCGGCACCTCAGCCGGGCCCGATCCGAGAGGACTGCACTGTGTCTCACGCGCCGCAGATCGACCTGAACTCCGACGTCGGCGAGTCCTTCGGCTCGTGGACGATGGGGGACGACGCCGCCATCATGCCCTCCGTCTCCTCCGCCAACGTCGCGTGCGGCTTCCACGCGGGCGATCCCTCGGGGATCGCGCGGACCTGCCGTGACGCGGTCGCCGCCGGCGTCACGATCGGCGCGCACGTGGGCTACCGCGACCTCGCCGGCTTCGGCCGCCGCTTCCTGGACTGCACGCCCACCGAGCTGGCCGACGACGTCCTCTACCAGATCGGCGCCCTCGACGCGCTCGCCCGCGCGGCCGGCGGCCAGGTCCGTCACGTGAAGCCGCACGGCGCCCTCTACAACACGATCGTCCGTCACGAGGCGCACGCCCAGGCCGTCGTCGACGGCGTCAAGGCGTTCGGCTCCGACCTCCCGCTGCTGCTCCTGCCCGGCTCCGTCGCCCTGGACAAGGCCGCCGCCGCGGGGCTGCGCGGCGTCGCCGAGGCCTTCGCTGACCGCGGCTACAACCCGGACGGCACGCTGGTCTCCCGCCGCGAGCCCGGCGCGGTCCTCCACGACGAGGACGCCGTCGCCGCCCGCATGGTGCGCCTGGCCACCGAGGGCGTCGTCGCAGCGGTGGACGGCACGGACGTGCGCGTCGACGCCGAGAGCATCTGCCTGCACGGCGACACGCCCGGCGCCGTGGCCATGGCCGCGGCCGTGCGCCGCGCGCTCGAGGGCGCGGGCGTGTCCATCAGGGCCTTCGCATGAGCGCCCCACGTCACCCCGCCGCCACACCGCCGGCCCGCGCGATCCGCTGGGTCGGCACGCAGGGCTTCCTCGTCGAGTGCGCCTCACTCGAGGACGTCATGGCCGTCCACGCCCACCTCACGGCCCACCCGGAGCGCGGCCAGCGCCAGGTCATGGCCGCCGCCGCGACCGTCCTGGTGACCTTCACCTCGCAGGCCGCCGCCGAGCACGCCGCACCGCGGGTCAGCACTCTCACCCCCGACGCCGGTGAGGTGACGGGGGGTCGGATCGTCGAGATCCCCGTGGTCTACGACGGCGAAGACCTCGCCGAGGTCGGCCGGCTCACCGGGCTCGGCGTCGACGGCGTCATCCGGGCCCACAGCGAGGCCGACTGGTTCGCCGCGTTCGGCGGCTTCGCGCCGGGGTTCATGTACTGCGCCTCCGAAGCGGCCCCGTTCGAGGCGCCCCGCCGCAGCTCGCCCCGCACGGCCGTCCCCGCGGGCGCCGTCGCCGTCGCCGGGGCCTTCTCCGCCGTCTACCCGCGCACCTCGCCCGGCGGCTGGCAGCTGCTCGGGCACACCACCGCGGCCCTGTGGGACCTCGGCCGCGAGCAGCCCGCCCTGCTGCAGCCCGGCGACCGTGTCCGCTACGTCCCCGTGCGCCCGACGGCGTCCGTCACCTCCGGCACGGACGCGGCGGTCGACGCCACCCCGCCCGCCGACGCCGCGGCCGGCCTCCCGTCCGTGGCCGGCCGCCGCGGCGTCACCGTCGTGGACCCGGGGCTCCTGACCCTGGTCCAGGACCTGGGCCGCCCGGGCCTGGGCGACCTCGGCGTCGTCGCGTCCGGCGCGGCCGATCGGGACGCGGCACGCCAGGCGAACCGGCTCGTGGGCAACCGCTCACGCGAGGCGGTGCTGGAGACCGTCCTGGGCGGCCTCACCCTCACCGCGCACGGCCACCAGGTGATGGCCCTGGCCGGCGCCGAGGCCGGCGGGACGATCACCGCGGCCGACGGCGCCACGCGCCGGGTGCCCGCCCGCACGCCGTTCGTCGTGCTGGACGGCCAGACGCTGACGGTGGACGAGCCGGTCGGCGGCCTGCGCGTGTACGTGGGCCTCCGGGGCGGGATCGACGTGCCGCCCGTGCTCGGCAGCCGCTCGATCGACACCCTGTCCGGGCTCGGCCCCGCCCCGCTGACGGCGGGGGACCGCCTCGCCCGCCGCGTCGGCCCGGATGCGAGGGGCGCCGCCGGCGCCTCCGCCGCGAGCCCGACCGCCGCCGGCGCCCCCGCCTCGGCGGAGGCCGGCGTCGCGACGGTGGGGGACCCGGAGACCTCGCTGCGCCCCATGCCCGCGCCCGGCCAGGTGGCCGTGCTGCGCGTGGTCCCCGGCCCCCGCGACGACTGGTTCGGCGAGGCGGGCCTGGAGCGCCTGTTCACGCAGGACTGGGACGTGAGCCAGCAGACCGACCGGATCGGGGTGCGCCTCACGGCCCCCGACGACGGCGCGCCGCTCGAGCGCGTGCGGGAGGGCGAGCTGAAGTCCGAGGGCGCCGTGCGCGGCGCGCTGCAGGTGCCGCCCTCGGGTGAGCCCGTCCTGTTCCTCTCCGACCATCCGGTCACCGGCGGCTACCCGGTGATCGGCGTCGTGGCCCGCGCGGACCTCAGCCTGGCGGCCCAGCTGCCGCCGGGCGCCCGCGTCCGCTTCGTCCCCCATCCCCGCCCCGGCGCCGAGACCGTCGTCGACTCCGCATCGCCCTCCGAGGAGACCCCCGCATGACCACCACCCCCGCCGCCCGCCCCGTCACGCGGGTGCTCATCGCCAACCGCGGCGAGATCGCTGTGCGCGTGGCCCGCGCCGCCCGCGACCACGGCATCGCCTCGATCGCCGTCTACTCGGATCCGGACGCCGACGCCCTGCACGTGGCCGTCGCGGACGAGGCCTTCCACCTGCCGGGCGCGTCCTCGGCGGACACCTACCTGAAGATCGACGCGGTCCTCGACGCCGCCCGCCGCGCCGGCGCCGACGCCGTGCACCCGGGCTACGGCTTCCTCTCCGAGAACGCCGACTTCGCGCAGGCCGTGATCGACGCCGGGATGACCTGGATCGGCCCGTCGCCGGACGCCATCCGCGCCCTCGGCGACAAGATCACCGCCCGCTCCCTCGCCCAGCAGGCGGGCGCCCCGCTCGTGCCGGGCTCGGACGGCCCCGTGCCGGACGCCGCCGCCGCGCGCGCGTTCGCCGAGGAGCACGGCCTGCCGATCGCCATCAAGGCGGCCTTCGGCGGCGGCGGCCGCGGCATCCGCGTGGTGCGTGAGCTCGGCGACGTCGAGGACGCGTTCGAGGCGACCGTCCGCGAGGCCGTGGCCGCGTTCGGCCGCGGCGAGTGCTTCGTGGAGCGCTTCCTGGACCGCCCCCGCCACGTGGAGGCCCAGGTCCTCGCCGACGAGCACGGCCACGTGGCCGTGCTCGGCACCCGCGACTGCTCCCTGCAGCGCCGCAACCAGAAGCTCGTGGAGGAGGCCCCGGCGCCGTTCCTCACGGACGAGCAGCGCGAGCGCATCCACACCTCCGCCCGCGAGATCTGCCGCGCCGCCGGGTACACCGGGGCCGGCACGGTCGAGTACCTCGTGGCCCCGGACGGCCTCATCAGCTTCCTGGAGGTCAACACCCGCCTGCAGGTGGAGCACCCCGTGACCGAGGAGGTCTTCGGCGTGGACCTGGTGCGCGAGCAGTTCCGCATCGCCGCCGGCGAGCCGCTGAGCATCCCCGAGGACCCGACCCCGCGCGGCCACGCCCTCGAGTTCCGACTCAACGCCGAGGACCCGGCGTACGGCTTCCTGCCCGTGCCCGGCCCGATCGACGCGTTCGAGGCCCCCACCGGCCCCGGGGTCCGCATGGACTCGGGCGTCCGCACCGGCTCCGTGGTGCCGGGGGAGTACGACTCCCTGCTCGCCAAGCTCATCGTGTGGGGCGAGGACCGCGCCCAGGCCGTCGCCCGCGCCCGCGACGCCCTGGCCGAGCTGCGCATCGACGGCGTGCCCACCGTGGTGCCGTTCCACCGCGCCGTGCTCGAGCAGGACGCCTTCACCTCGGGGGACCGCCTCGGCGTCTACACCACGTGGATCGAGTCCGAGTTCGCCGAGCCGCTGGCCGAGTCCCCCTACCTGGGCGCCGAGGTGCCCGCGGGCGGCCGCACCTCCGTCACCGTGGAGCTGGACGGCCGCGCCGTGCGCCTGGGCCTGCCCGCCGATCTCTACGCGGCCCTCCTCGGAGGCGGCGGCGCGGGTGCCGCGGCCCCGGCCGGCGCTGCCGGCGCCGGGAAGCCCGACGACGACGGCGCCGTGGCCTCGCCGGTCACCGGCACCCTGGCCTCGTGGAAGGTCGAGGACGGCGCCGAGGTGGTCGAGGGTGACACGGTCGCGATCGTCGAGGCGATGAAGATGGAGACGCCGATCCGTGCCCCGCGTGCGGGCCGGATCCAGCTCCTCGTGGCCGAGACCCCGGCCTCGGTGACGCGCGGCCAGGCGATCGCCCGGCTGGGGGCGTGAGGGTGCCGGCGCGCGGCGGTGTCACCGGGGAAGGCCTCGCGCCCGGCGTCGGCGGCGGCGAGTCCGCCCCGGCTCCGGCTCCCGTGGCCGCGGCCGCACAGCTGCGGCAGCGGATCGCGGCGGCCGGGCTCGTGCCGGGGGAGCGACTGGGAGAGGTGGCGCTGGCCGCCGAGCTCCAGGTCAGCCGCAACAGCCTGCGCGAGGCGTTCACCATGCTGGCCTCGGAGGGCCTCGTGGAGCGCCGGCCGCACCGCGGGGTGTTCGTGGCGGCGCCGGGTCCGGAGGACGTGCGTGGGCTGTACCGCACGCGTCGGGTGATCCAGCTCGGCGCCCTCGAACACGGTGAGCTCACCCCCGGCGCGGCGCGCCAGCTGCGCTGTGCCCGGGACCTGCTCTCGGGCGGCCCGGACACCCCCGCGCGGGTCCTGGGTGACGCCAACCATCGCGTCCACGTCGGCATCGTGGACCTGGCCGGCGCCCCCGAGCTCACGCGGCTCATGGCGTCGGTGCAGGCCCGCGTGCGCCTGGCGTTCCATCCCATGGACGAGCAGACGCGCCTGCACGTGCAGTTCGCGGACCGCAACCGGTGGATCGTGGAGCGGCTGCTGGCCGGCGACCTGCCCGCGGTGCACGCCGTGTTCGGCGACTACCTGGACGAGGCGGAGCAGTTCGTCCTGGCGCACCTCGCCGCCGTGGGGGACTGACCGCCTCCCCGGGCCCCGACGGTCACGGGACCTGGAACATCCGGTCCGGCAGGTCCGTGATGAGCATGTGCCCGGGCGCGTGCGTGATGGCCAGCGGCGGGCGGGACTCCATGATCGCCGCCTGCGGCGTCACCCCGCACGCCCAGAACACGGGCAGGTGGCCCTGCGGGACCTCGACGGCGTCGCCGAAGTCCGGTGCCGCCAGGTCCGTGATCCCGAGGCCGGCCGGGTCGCCCACGTGCACGGGCGCGCCGTGCACCGCGGGGTAGCGGGAGGTGATGCGCACGGCGTCGGCCACGCGGTCGGCGGGGATGGGGCGCATCGAGACCACGAGCGGGCCCGAGAGGCGGCCCGCCGAGGCGCAACGCCGCGTGGTGCGGTACATCGGCACGTTCACGCCGGCGTCCTGGTGGGCCATCCGGATGCCCTCGGCCACCAGGGCGGACTCGAAGGTGAACGAGCAGCCGATCACGAACGTCACGAGGTCGTCCCGCCACACGTCGAGCAGATCCGTGGGGCGGTCCGTCTCGACGCCGTCGCGGTACACCACGTACTGCGGCACGTCCGTGCGGACGTCGCCGTCCAGCGCGGGGCCGTTGACCTCGCCGGCCTCGAAGACGCCGAGCAGCGGCACGGCCTGGGGGTTGCGCTGGGCGAAGAGCAGGACGTCGTAGGCGTGGTCCTGCGGGATCGAGACGAGGTTCGCCTGCGCGTAGCCGTCGGCGATCCCCGAGGTCGGCCGCACGAGCCCCGCGCGGAAGCGCTCGCGGGCCTGCGCGGGGGTCGTGGCGCCGTCCAGCGGCGGCAGCGGCGTCGTCGTGGTCATCTCAGGCACCGGTGATCATCTCGACCATGGGGATGAACCCGCGCACCGCGATGAACACGGAGACGATCCACGCGAGCGCGCCGATCACGAGCAGCCACCCGGGGTAGCGGTAGCCGTGCAGCAGGTCGCGGCGGCGCCAGGCCACGTACAGGAGGGCGGCGAAGCCGACCGGCAGGATCATGCCGTTGAACGCGCCGGCGAACACGAGCAGCGTCTGCGGTGCCTGGCGCAGCGCCAGGTAGAGGGCGGTGCAGACCACGATGAAGGCGACCGTCAGCAGGTTGCGGGTGCGGGCGCTGGTGGTGGAGCGGGTGACGAAGCTGATCGAGGTGTACGACGCACCGATCACGGAGGTGACGGCGGCGGCCCACAGGACGATGCCGAACATGCGCAGGCCGATGTCGCCGGCGGCGGCCTGGAAGGCGGAGGCGGCCAGGTTGTCCTTGGACAGCACCGCCCCCGAGGCGACGACGCCGAGGATCGCCAGGAACAGGAGGGCGCGCATCAGGCCGGTCACGAGGATCGAGGCCACGGAGCTGCGGGTGATGTCCTGGACGTCGTCCACGCCCTTCACTCCGGAGTCGATCATGCGGTGGGCGCCCGCGTAGGTGATGTAGCCGCCGATGGTGCCGCCCACGAGGGTGACGATCACGAAGAAGTCGACCTCCTCCGGCATCACGGACTGGCGCAGGGCCTCGCCCACGGGCGGGGCGGAGGTGATGGCCACGTACAGCATCAGCAGGATCATGACGGCGCCGAGCGCCACCACGATCCGGTCCAGGGCCACGCCGGCGCGCTTGGAGAGGAAGATCAACAGCGCGATGAGCGCGGAGACGCCGCCACCGATCAGGGGGTCGACGCCGAGCATGGCGTTCGCGCCGAGGCCGGTGCCGGCGATGTTGCCGATGTTGAAGACCATGCCGCCGAGGAACACGAGCGCGGCGAGGACCCAGCCGAGGCCGGGCAGGACGCGGTTCGCCAGCTCCTGGGCGCGCATGCCGGAGACGCCGATGACGCGCCACACGTTCATCTGGACGGCGATGTCGATGAGGATGGAGACCAGGATGGCGAACGCGAACGCGGCGCCCATCCGGACGGTGAACGTGGCGGTCTGCGTGATGAAGCCGGGGCCGATGGCCGAGGTGGCCATGAGGAACATGGCGCCGAGCAGGGCGGTGCGCCGGGTGGCGCTCGCGGCACGGGAGTCGGTCTTCGGTGCGGTGCCCGAGGGGGTCGAGCCGTCCGGTCCGGCGTGGGGGATGTCTGCGTGGGACACGGTGGTCACCTTCGTCGAGGGCGCCAGGCGAGGTGACGGGCGTCACGAGGCGCTGGGGAGACGGTAGCTGTTGTTGAACAATCCTGGCAACAGCGAGACCGGGTGCCGTGGCGTCCCCGTCCGAAGGAACGCCTCACCTGCCTGGCGCGCCCCGCCCCGCGCCGCGACCATGGAGACATGTCGCACACGTCTGAACAGTCCTCGCCCCTGTCCGATCACCTCCCGCCGGGCGGTCCCGACGAGCCGCACGCCGCCGGCGGCGTGCATGCCCGCCTCAACTGGCTCCGCGCGGGTGTGCTCGGCGCCAACGACGGCATCGTGTCCGTCGCCGCCACCGTCGTCGGTGTCGCCGGCGCGACGACGGCGCTCACCCCGATCCTGCTGGCCGGCGCCGCCGCCGTGGTCGGCGGCGCCTTCTCCATGGCGCTGGGCGAGTACGTGTCCGTCTCCTCGTCCTCCGACTCGCAGAAGTCGCTGATCGCCAAGGAGCGCCGTGAGCTCGAGGAGGATCCCGAGGGCGAGCTGGAGGAGCTCGTGCAGCTCTACGAGGCGGACGGCCTGAGCCGGGCCACGGCCGAGGCCGCCGCGCGGGAGCTCACCGAGAAGGACGCGCTCGCCGCGCATCTGCGCATGGAGCTGGGCATGGCGGAGGAGGACGTCGTCAGCCCGTGGGCCGCCGCCGGAGCGTCCTTCCTCGCGTTCCTCGTGGGCGCGCTGCTGCCCTTCCTGACGGTCGTCCTGGCGCCGGTGGGCCTCCGCGTCCCGTTCACGTTCGGCGTCACCCTCGTGGCCCTCGCCGTCACCGGCTGGGTCGGGGCCCGGCTCGGCGACGCGCCCGCGCTGCGGGCGGCCGTGCGCGTCGTCCTCGGCGGCGCCCTGGCGCTCGGCCTGACCTTCGCGGTGGGCTCGCTGCTGGGGGCGTCGGTCGCCTGATCCGCGCCGGAGGGGTGGGCCGGCCCGGCGCCCGTGGCCGCGCCGAGCCGTGGCCAGCGGAGCGGCCCCGGGGGCCGAGGACCGTGCGCATACCACAGGCGCCCCCCGTCGAGTTGAAGCGACGCCCACGGTTCGCGTAAGGTGGGACGGCGCACGCCGCGTTGTTCTCGTCGTTCCATCGGTCAGGTGACCGGGCGGACGGCGGGTCGGAAAAGCAACGCGCTCCCGCAGACCGGATCCCGGGACGTCCTCAGGGCGGACCGGGGCTCACCGTCCACACCAGCGATCCCATAAGGAACTTCGGTTGGCTCTCACCCAGCCTGGTCCCCCTTTTCGAGAAGTCGCAGTAAGAGTGCGGTGTCCACACCCGGGGCGGGGCTCACAACAGGTGTCCGCGGACAGGTCCGCGGCTCGCCGCCATGCGGGTTCCGCCCGTCCTTTTACTACTACTTGCCACGAGGAGTGATCATGGCAGCTCACTGCCAGGTAACCGGGGCTGGGCCGGGATTCGGCCACAGCATCTCCCACTCGCACCGTCGCACCAAGCGCCGGTTCGACCCGAACATCCAGAAGAAGACCTACTGGGTCCCCTCCCTGCGCCGCAACGTCACCCTGACGCTGTCCGCCAAGGGCATCAAGACCATCGACGTGCGCGGTATCGACGCCGTCGTGGCGGACCTGATCGCGAAGGGAGTGAAGCTCTGACATGGCCAAGGACAAGGACGTTCGTCCGATCATCAAGCTGAAGTCCACCGCCGGCACCGGGTTCACCTACGTGACCCGCAAGAACCGCCGGAACAACCCGGACCGCATCACCCTGAAGAAGTACGACCCGGTGG
Source organism: Micrococcus luteus (assembly GCF_022664405.1). Taxonomy (NCBI): domain Bacteria; kingdom Bacillati; phylum Actinomycetota; class Actinomycetes; order Micrococcales; family Micrococcaceae; genus Micrococcus; species Micrococcus luteus. Next base: position 60,218 of record NZ_JAKRLB010000005.1, read on the forward strand.
TCCGCAAGCACGTCGACTTCCGAGAGGAGCGCTGAGATGGCCAAGAAGTCCAAGATCGCCAAGAACGAGCAGCGCAAGGCCATCGTGGCCCGTTACGCCGAGAAGCGTCTCGAGCTGCGCAAGACCCTCGTGGACCCGAACGCGTCGGACGAGGCCCGCGAGGCCGCCCGTCTGGGCCTGCAGAAGCTGCCCCGCGACGCCTCCCCGGTCCGCGTGCGCAACCGCGACGCCATCGACGGTCGCCCCCGCGGCACCTTCCAGCGCTTCGGCATCTCCCGCGTGCGCTTCCGCGACATGGCGCACCGTGGCGAGCTGCCCGGCGTGACCAAGTCCTCCTGGTGACCTGAGGCCCGGTCTCCGGGCGCTCGGCACCACCGCGACGGCGGCGTCCCTCCTGAGGAGGGGCGCCGCCGTCGTCGTGCCTCGGGGATCAGGGCCACCCAGGTCACGGGAAATCGCGGATTCTCGCGGTTCAGGGGGCGATTCGCCCGCGGAGAGATGGTACGTTCACAACTGGCAGCCCGGTCCGAACGGCCCGGGAACCGTAACCGACGTCCCATAGGGAGGACCCATGGCCATGAACCGCAAGGAACTCGTCGCCGCCGTCGCCGAGCGCTCCGGCAACACCCAGGCCGCCGTCAGCGATGTGCTGGACGCCCTCTTCGAGGTGTTCACCGCCCAGGTCAAGAAGGGCGAGAAGGTCTCGATCCCGGGCTGGCTGGCCGTGGAGCGCACCGAGCGCAAGGAGCGCACCGGCCGCAACCCGCGCACCGGCGAGGAGATCACCATCCCGGCCGGCCACTCCGTGAAGGTGACCGCCGGCTCCAAGCTCAAGGCCGCCGCCTCCGAGTGATCCCGGCCGCGGCGGGCGTCCCCGGACCCACGCCGTACGCCGCAGGACGGGCGTCCCACCCTCGGGTGGGGCGCCCGTCGTCGTCCCCGGCCGCGTAGGATGGGCGGACGATCGTCCGGCCGACGTGGACCGGGGCCGTCAGGAGAGGAGTCGTGGCATGCGCAGCGCCGTCGCCGCCGCTCCCTGGGCCCCGTCCAGCCTCGAGGACGCCCGTCCGCGCGTCGTGCGGGGACCGGCCCGTCTGGCCCGGGGCTGGGCCGGGGCCCTGGCGATGACCGCCCTGGCCGCGCTGTTCCACACCGCCGCCGAGCCCGGCCACGGGTTCCCCGAGGTCGGCGTCGTCGCCTTCGCGGCCGTCCTCGCCGCCCCGCTCTGCACCGCCCTGGCGGGCCGCGCCCTCTCGCTGTGGCGCACCGCCGCCGCCGTCGCGATCGCCCAGGGGCTGTTCCACGTGCTCTACGGGCTCGCCGCCGGCGGCCACGCCGTGGCGCCGGCCGCCGGCGTCGACCCCGCCCACCTCGGCCACGCCCGCCCCGGCGCCGGGGCCCTCCTGGCGCCGGGGGAGGCCCTGTCCGGCGCCCCCACCGGCCACCTGACCGATCTGCGCATGCTCGCGGCCCACGTGATCGCCGCGGTCCTCACCGTGCTGGTGCTGCGGCGCGGTGAGGCCCTCGTGCTCACCATCGCCGAACGCGTGGTGGCCGCCGTCTGCCCGCCGCCGGCCACGCACGGCCCCCTGCCGACGCCGGCCCGCCTCCGTGTCCCCGTCCCGCCGGTGCTCCGGCCGGCGACGTCCCTCGCCCTCCTCAGCTCTCCGGGGCGGCGCGGCCCGCCGTTCGCCCTCGCGGCCTGAGGACGCCGGCTCCGTCCGCGTCTCGAGGCCCGACCGCGCCCGACGACCCTTCGGAACGGTCCGCCCGCGACTCCCGTCCGGGACCGCGGCAGACCCGTGAGGACACCACCATGCATCACCAGACCACCCCTGTCCGCCGCGCCGCTCGCGCCGCCGCCGGACTCGCCCTGCTGCCCGCCCTCGTCGTCGCCGGGGCCGCCCCCGCGGCCGCACACGACGAGCTCATCCGCACCGCCCCCGCGGTCGACGAGACCGTCACGACGGCGCCGTCGGAGGTCTCGCTGACCTTCAGCGGCGACCTGATCGACGGCGAGGGCATCCAGAACCTCCTGCAGGTCCGCGACGCCGACCGCAACCAGTGGCAGTCCGCCGCCGGCACCGTGGACGGCCCCACCTTCTCCGCGCCGCTGTGCGAGGGGCTGCCCAACGGCGACTACGAGGTCGCCTACCGCGTCGTCTACTCGGACGGGCACTCCGAGGAGCGCTCGTTCGACTTCGCGGTGGACGACCCGGCCGCACCGGCCGCCGGCACCGCGCCCCAGGGCTGCGGCTCCGCCGTCTCCGGGGCCTCGATCGCCGCCTCCCCGGAGGCCGCGGCAGGCCAGGGCGACGCCGTCTCGGCCGAGGCGACCGCGCAGGCGGACGCCTCCGACGCCGCGCAGCCCGCGGACTCCGACGCGCTGCCCGCCTGGGTGTGGGTCGCCGGCATCGCCGGCCTGGCCGTGCTCGTGGTGGCCTTCCTCCTTATGGGCCGCCGCGCCCGCGCGCTCGGCCACCTCGACGACGGCCGCTGACCTCTGACCCCCGGCCGGCCCCACGAGGGGACCGGCCCCGCCCTCGCGCGCCCGCACGCCCCGCGCGTCGTCGCGCGCCCGCCTGACAAGGAACCCCACAGACATGACCACCTCCTCCCCCCGCGCCCCTCGCCGCCTCGGCGCCGCCGCCGTGCTCGCCGTTGCCGCCCTCGGCCTGACGGCCTGCGCCGGAGACGAGGCCGGCTCCGCCCCGAGCGCGTCGGATGCCTCGAGCGTCGCGCCGGCCACGGGCGCCGCCCCGGCCTCGGATTCCTCGTCGGCCGCGTCCACCGCGGACGGCCAGGCCGCCGGCCTCACGATCACCGACCCCTGGACGAAGGCCACCGAGGAGGGCATGACCGGCTCCTTCGGCATGCTCGAGAACTCCTCGGACCAGGACCTGCACGTCGTCGGCGTCCGCTCGGAGCTGGGTGAGACGGTCGAGCTCCACGAGATGGTCTCCGGCGAGGACGGCCAGATGGTGATGCAGCGGAGCCCCGACGGCTTCACCGTGCCCGCCGGAGGGAGCTTCGAGCTCGCCCCGGGCGGCAACCACGTGATGTTCCTGGGCCTGACCGACCCGATCGAGCCGGGTGAGGACGTGACCTACGACCTCGAGCTGGAGGACGGCTCCACCCTCGAGGTCACCTCCGTGGTCCGGCCCTTCACCGGCGCCAACGAGTCGTACCACGGTGGCGAGTCCCACGAATCGGAGGACCATGCCGACCACTGACCCCGCCGGCCGGCCGGACGACCACCACGGGTCGGGCGGGCGCGAGGGCGCCCGCCCGGCCCCGGGGGGCCCCTCCCGCCGCGGCCTGCTCCTCGGGGCGGGCGCGGTGGGCGGCGGCCTGCTGGGCACGGCACTCGGCTATGGCGCCGGCCACGCGTCGGCCTCGACCGCCCCGGGCGCGTCTACCGCGCCCGGGGCGGGGGCCTCGCCGTCCGAGGTCATGGGCGACACCGGCATCGAGGGCGACGTCGGCCGGGCCGGCTGGGCCGAGCCCGGCGGCCAGGCCGCCCGGGTGGCCGTCAGCTCGCCCGTGGGCACGGACACCGTGCCGTTCCACGGGCCGCGCCAGGCCGGCGTCGACACCCCCGCCCAGGCCCACGCCGTCTTCCTCGCCCTCGACCTGCGCGAGGACGCGGACCGGGTGCGCATCGAGCGGATGCTGCGCCTGCTCACCGACGACGCGGCGCGCCTGACCCAGGGCCGCGCCACGATCGCCGACACCGAGCCGGAGCTCGCCGCCGCCCCCGCGCGGCTCACCGTGACGTTCGGCTTCGGCCCGGAGCTCGTCCGCCGCGTGGCCCCGGACCGGGCCCCGGCCTGGCTGCGCCCGCTGCCGGCGTTCGAGCAGATCGACCGCCTGGACCCCGCGTTCAGCGACGGCGACCTCCTGCTGCAGATCTGCGGCGACGACCGGATGTCCGTGGCCCACGCCCGGCGCATGCTCCTCAAGGCGGCCCGGCCGTTCGCCACCGAGCGCTGGGTGCAGGAGGGCTTCCGCTCCGCCCGCGGCGCCCACCCCACCGGCACCACCATGCGCAACCTCTTCGGGCAGGTGGACGGCACCGGCAACCCGGCCGCGGACACCCCGCACCTCGATCGCGTGGTGTGGGGCGTGGGCGCCGAGCAGGTGGGCGTCACCCCGTGGATCGCGGACGGCACGTCCGTGGTGATCCGGCGCATCGAGATGCTCATGGACACGTGGGACGAGCTCGACCGCCCGGCCAAGGAGAAGGTCATCGGCCGTCGCCTCGGCACCGGCGCCCCCCTCACGGGGGAGCAGGAGCACGACGAGCCGGACTTCGACGCCGTCGGCCCCACGGGCTTCCCGGTCATCTCGGACATCGCGCACCTGCGGCGGGCCCGCGGGGAGGAGCCCGAGTACGGGATGCTGCGTCGCAGCTACAACTACGACGACCCGCGCGGGGCGCTGGAGGCGGGCTCCGGCCTGATCTTCGCCGCCTACCAGGCGGACGTGGACCGACAGTTCGTCCCCGTCCAGGCCCGGCTCGCCGAGTCGGACCACCTGAACCTGTGGACCGTGCCCGTCGGCTCGGCGGTCTTCGCGATCCCGCCCGGCTGCGCCGAGGGCGGGTTCGTGGGCGACGCCCTGTTCGCCTGACCCAGGGGCCCGACGACGGCGGGGCCGCTCCCGTCGTCGCCGGGCGTCCGCACGCTTTGAGAGGATGGACCCCATGTCCGCCGCCACCGCCCCCGCCCGGGGCAGCCACCCCGCCGAGAACGACGACGCCGCCCGCCCCGGTCCGTCGGGGCCGGTCGGTGTGCCCCGGTGGATCTGGGTGCTCGTGGCCGCCGCGGGAGCCGCCGGCCTCGCCGCCGCCGGCTGGCTGACCGGGGTCACCGCCGCACGCCAGCTCTCCGACCCGGGGTGGATCACCCGCTGGGGCGTGCCCGTGGGGGAGCTCGTCTCCAACCTGGCGATGTCCCTGACCATCGCGGCGCTGATCTTCGCGGCCGGGGTCCTGCCGCCGCACGCGGCGGGCACGGAACGGTGGCACCGCTCCGCCCGGCAGCGGCGCGAGGACGCGGACGCCGCACCGCTGCCCGAGCACCCCGCGTTCACCCGCGTGATGCGGATCGCCGCCGTCAGCGCCGGCGTGTGGACGGTGGCCGCGCTGGCCGTCGGCGTGCTGTCCTACTCGGATCTCGCCGGCATCCCCGTCACTGCGGGGCAGGGCTTCACGGACGGCCTGGCGGCCTACGTGGTCGGCATCTCGGTGGGCCAGGCGTGGTTCTGGGTCACCGTGATCGCCGCCGTCGTGACCACGTTGGCGATCGCCGTCCGCTCCCACAACGGCCTGTTCTGGACCGGCATCCTGGCGATGCTCGCCCTCGTGCCCCTGGCCCTGATCGGGCACGCGGCGGGCGGTGACGACCACACCGGCGCCGTGAACTCGATCGGCCTGCACCTGCTCGGCGTCGTCGTGTGGGTGGGCGGACTGCTCGTGCTCGTCGCGATCTCGGACACCCTCGTGGGGCCCAACGGGGCGCAGGGGCGGGGCCGCAGCCTGCGCCGGCAGGGCCCGGCGCCCCTGCTGCACACGGTCCTGACCCGCTACTCCGTGCTCGCCGGGCTGGGCCTGGTCACGGTGGCGCTGTCCGGCGTGGTCAACGCGTCGATCCGCATGGACGATCCGGCCCAGCTGCTGAGCCCCTACGGCATCCTCGTGTCGGCCAAGTTCCTGGCGGCCCTGGGCCTCGGCCTGATCGGCCTGCTGCACCGCCGGTGGGTGATCCCCCGCCTCGACGCCGGCCCGGACCGTCCCAGCCCCGCCCCCGCGCGTCGCCTGCTGTGGCAGCTCATCGCCGTGGAGGCCGTGATCATGGGCGCCGTCATGGGCGTCTCCTCCGTGCTCTCCCGGACGGCCCCGCCCGTGCCGGAGGAGCTCGCGCCGGACGCCTCCCCGGCCCGCATCCTCACCGGCTACGAGCTGCCGCCGGCCCTCGAGGGCGCCCGGTGGATCACGATGTGGCGGTTCGACTGGCTGTGGGTCGCGATCATCGCGTTCCTGACCCTCTGGTACCTGCGCTCCGTGTGGCAGCTGCGCCGCCGCGGCGACCGCTGGCCCGTGCTGCGCACCGTCGCGTGGCTCGCGGGCCTGGCCGTGCTGCTGTGGGCGACCTCCGGGTCCCCGGCCGTGTACGGCCGCGTCCTGTTCAGCGCGCACATGGTGGGCCACATGACGCTGACGATGCTCAGCCCCGTCTTCCTCGTCCTGGGCGCGCCGATCACCCTGGCGCTGCGGGCCCTGCCGTCCCGCACGGACGGGACGCGCGGCCCGCGCGAGTGGATCCTGTGGATCGTGCACTCCCCGTGGGGGCGGTTCATCACGAACCCGATCGTGGCGGGGGTCAACTTCGCCGGCTCGATCCTGGTGTTCTACTACACGGACTTCTTCCGGTTCTCGCTGGAGACCCACGTGGGCCACGAGTTCATGAACGTCCACTTCCTGCTGACCGGGTTCCTGTTCGCCCTGGTCATGATCGGCTCGGATCCGCTGCCGCGCCGGCCCCCGTACGCCCTGCGGCTCGTGCTGCTGATGGCCACGATGATCTTCCACGCCTTCATCGGCGTCGCCATGACCTCCTCCACCGGCCTGATGCAGGCGTCCTGGTTCGGCAACATGGGCCGCGACTGGGGCCCCACCGCCCTCGAGGACCAGCGCATCGGCGGCGCGGTGATGTGGGGCATCGGCGAGTTCCCCACCGTGATGATGGCGGTGATGGTGGCCGTGCTCTGGTATCGCAGCGACCGCAAGAACGCGGTCCGGCTGGACCGGCAGGCCGACCGCGACGGCGACGCGGAGCTGCGCCGCTGGAACGAGATGTACGCCCGCATGCACGGCACCCCGGTCACCGACGCCCCGAGCGGCGCCGAGCCCGTGGCCCGTGACTCCTCCACCGGCCCCGAGGAGGCCCGTGATGTCCGCTGACCTCCTCCCTCCCCTCGGCCGCCCGGCCGCGCCCCGGCGTGGTCGGCTGCGCCTCGCGGCCGCCGTCGCCGCCGGCCTGCTGGCCCTGACGGGCTGCAGGGCCGGGGACGGCGATCCGGCCGCCGCGTCCGCGCCCGCGGACGGAGTCCACGGCGACGCCGGCACCGCGGCGCCCACGGAGTCGGCGGCCCCGGAGGGGCTCGGCCTGGGCGACCGTCAGGACGAGCGCATGGCGCAGGCCGCGGCCGAGCGTGCGGCCACGTTCGGCTTCGTCCGGCAGCGGGCCGCCACGGCGGAGGAGATCGACGCGGCCCGCGAGGACTCCCGGGACCGGCGCGCGGACGCGGACCGGACCACCGTGCAGCCGGCGCAGTGCAAGGCGCCGCTGACCGCCCTGGACTTCTCCCCGATCGCCCTCGACGAGGCCGAGGCCACGCGCGTGGACGTCGGCGCCGACACCTTCACGGGCACGGGCACCGTGGAGGTCGCCCGGCTCACGGGCCAGGGCCGCCAGGACGTCGAGCGCCACATCCAGACCGTCAACGCCCTGCGCGCCGACTGCCGCGAGATGACCATGACCGTGCAGGAGGGGGACGCGACCGTCGACTACCGCCTCGAGGTCTCCGACGCGCCGCTGTCCGACGGCACGCCGGCGCAGTCCGCCCTCGTGTGGGAGCGGACCGTGGCCTCGGAGTCCGAGCCCCAGCTCACGGCCCAGGTGCTCACCGCCGTCACCTCCGACGCCGTGGTGATGGTCTCCTTCGTGGGCCGGCCCGAGGCCGGGCGCAAGGAGTTCACCCTCATCGCCGAGGAGATGCTGGCCGCCGCCCTGGCCGCCGACTGAGCCGGACCCGCCCGGCGGCGTCGTCTTTCCCCCTGTGACGCCGCCGGCGTCCGCTCACGGCTGACGCGTCCGGGGCGTGCGTCATGATGGTGGACATGACCGCACCGCAGACCCCGAACCCCGCCCCGACCGCTGACGCCCCCGCCGCCGTGCCGCGCGCGGCCACCCGGGTGCGCGCGTCCGAGCTCGTGGGCCGCGGCTGGCTGAACACCGGCGGCGAGCAGGTGAGCCTCGAGGACCTGCGCGGCAAGGTCGTCCTCCTCGACTTCTGGACGTTCTGCTGCATCAACTGCCTGCACGTCCTGGACGAGCTGCGCCCGCTCGAGGAGGAGTTCGCGGACGTGCTCGTCACGGTGGGCGTGCACTCGCCCAAGTTCGAGCACGAGGCGGACCCGGACGCGCTCGCGGCCGCCGTCGAGCGCTACGCCATCGAGCACCCCGTGCTGGACGACCCCGAGCTGACCACGTGGCAGGCGTACTCGGCGCGCGCGTGGCCCACCCTCGTGGTGGTGGACCCGGAGGGCTACATCGCCGCGCACCTGTCCGGAGAGGGGCACGTGGCCGGGCTCTACGGGCTCGTGCGCGAGCTCGTGGCCGAGCACGAGGCCAAGGGCACGCTGCACCGCGGCTCGGGCCCCTACGTCCCGCCCGCCCCCGTGGCCCGGGACCTGTCGTTCCCCGGCAAGGCCGTGTCGCTCGGCGGCCGCGGCTCCCGCCCGGGCACGTTCCTCGTCTCGGACACCGGCCACCACCGCCTCCTGGAGGTCGCCGAGGACCTGACCACGGTGCTCCGCGCGTTCGGCGGCGGGGACCCCGCCACGGCGGACGCGGGCCAGGCCGAGCTCGCATTCCCCACGCCCGGGGAGAAGGGCCACGCGGACGGCGGGCCGGACCAGGCGCTGTTCAACGAGCCGCAGGGCCTGGCGCTGCTGCCCGAGGACGTCGCCCAGCGCGTCGGCTACGACGTCGTCGTGGCGGACTCCGTCAACCACCGGCTGCGGGGCCTGCGCCTGTCGGACGGGCACGTCAGCACCCTCGCCGGCAACGGCGTGCAGAAGCTCATCGACTCCGAGCGCGCCAAGGAGGCCGCCGCCGTCGACGACGAGGGGGACGTCGCCGTCGACCTCGCGGACCTGCCCGGGGAGCCGACCGCGATCTCGCTGTCCTCCCCGTGGGACGTCGTGTGGCACCCCGCCCTGGGGCGTGTGGTGATCGCGATGGCCGGCACGCACCAGCTCTTCGACTTCGACCCCGTCACAGACGCGCTCGCGGTGCACGCGGGCACGGCGCTCGAGGGCCTGCTGGACGGCGACGCCGGACGGGCCTGGTTCGCGCAGCCCTCGGGGCTGTCCGTGGGCGCGGACGGCACGCTGTGGGTCGCGGACTCGGAGACCTCCGCGGTGCGCTGGGTGCGGACCGGGGAGGACGGGCGCCGCGAGGTCGGGACCGCCGTCGGGGCGGGCCTGTTCGACTTCGGCCACGTGGACGGGGAGGCGGACCGCGCGCGCCTGCAGCACGCGCTGGGCGTCACGGCCCTGCCGGACGGCTCCGTGCTGATCGCGGACACGTACAACGGCGCGATCCGCCGGTACGCCCCGGCCGGCGAGGATGCCGCGGGCCGGGCGGTCCCGGCCACGGTGACCACGGTGGCGCGCGGGCTGCTCGAGCCCTCGGACGTGCTCGTGGAGCACGACGCGGACGGGAACGACACTGCGATCGTGGTGGTCGAGTCCAACGCCCACCGGCTCACGCGGCTGGCGGTGCCGGAGGAGTTCCTCACCGTGGACGAGGGCGCGCGGCAGACGCAGCGTCCCCGCACCCCGGTGGTGGCCGGCGACCTGGACCTGACGATCGGCTTCGCCGCGCCCACGGGGCAGAAGCTGGACGACCGCTGGGGCGACCCCACGCAGCTGAAGGTCTCCTCGTCCCCGGAGGAGCTGCTGCTCGAGGGCGCGGGCACGTCCACGGGGCTGCACCGGACGCTGCGGCTGAACCCCGAGGTCGAGGAGGGCGTCCTGCACATCACCGCCCGGGCCGCCGCGTGCGACGGGGAGAAGGGGCAGCCGATCCCCGACCACGCCGCCTGCCACCTGTACCAGCAGGACTGGGGCATCCCGGTCACGGTGCACACCCCGGACCGGGCCCCGGAGGGCGCCGAGACCCGCCTGGACCTGGACCTGCGCGGGATACACTGAGCGCGTCGTCCGCCCCCGACCCCGAAGGCTGCGCCCCACCATGACCACGCTCATCGTCACCTCGTCCGCCCACGGATCCACGCGAGAGATCGCCGAGCGTGTCGCGGAGGTGCTGCGCACGTCGCAGGCCGTCCCGACCGTGGTGGAGGACGTCGAGGGCGCCGCCGCGTGGCTGGCCACGGCGGACGCGGTGATCGTCGCGGCCCCGGTCTACACGGGCTCGCTCGCCGCCGACGCGCGGGCGTTCCTCGACACCCGTCGGGCCGAGCTGGCGGACCTGCCGCTCGTGATCCTGGCCTCCGGCGGCGCGCCCGAGCTGGCCCCGCCGGTGCGGAAGAAGCTCGAGTCCTACGGTCCGCGCGAGGTGGCGTACTTCCGCGGGGCGCTCGTCGAGGAGCGCCTGGGCCGGCTGGAGAAGCTCAAGCTCAAGCTCTCCCGCAACGAGCACTACGGCGACTACCGCGACTGGGACGCCATCGAGGCCTGGGCCAAGACCCTCTCCGGCGCCGGCGTCCGCTGACCTCACCTGCCGCTGTCGTCGACGAGACGGTGGGGGCGCCTCCGCAGACGCTGTCGTTGACGAAACGGCGACGGAGGCTCTCGTGTCCGCAGCCGAGGCGAGCGGTTAACCTGGCCGCATGTCCCATGCCGCCCGTCGCCCCGCCGCGTCCTCCCGCCCCGCCCGGCCCCGCCCGACGACGGCGCCCCTCGCTCTGCCCGACCGGCCCGGCTGGGTGCGGCTCGCCGCGGGTGCGGTGGTCCCGGGCGTCGTCGCGGCGGTCGCGGCGCTCGCGGCCCTGCAGGTGTTCGTCCTCAACCCGTTGGCCGCCGCGCCCGGCGACCGCGGCCTCGGGAGGATCTACGCGGACCTGAGCGCGGCGGGCCAGCTCGGCGTCCCCTTCGTCCTTCCGGCCGTGATCCTAGCGGCCGGGTTCGGTGTGGCCGCGATCCTGTGGTTCCTCACGTGGCGTCGCGAGGAGGTCGACCCGCTGGCGGTCCTCGCCCTGGGCCTCGCCTCGCTCGTCGCCGCGTCCCCGGCCTACTTCATGGCCTCGTTCGGGCCGGGCATGGCGCTCGCGGACACCTACGGCATCGGCGGGGGCGACCACAGCCCGTGGGCCTGGCCGATCTACGTGGTCAGCGTGCTGGCGTCGGCGGGGCTGGTCGCCGTCGTCGTGCTCCTGCTGCGCGGTCCGGTGGGCGGACCCGGCGCCCCGCGGCGCCGGGCCTAGGCTGGCGGGACCGACCTGACCACGACCCCACCAGGAGGACGCACATGACCATCCGCGCCGGCATCGTCGGATACGGGAACCTCGGCCGCAGTGTGGAGAAGCTCGTGAAGCTCCAGCCGGACATGGAGCTGGTGGGCATCTTCTCGCGCCGCACCGGCCTGGACACGGACACGCCCGTGCTCCCGGCGGAGCGGGCCGCCGAGCACGCCGGGGAGATCGACGTGCTGTTCCTCTGCCTCGGCAGCGCCACGGACATCCCCGAGCAGGCGGCCGGCTACGCGCGGCACTTCACCACCGTGGACACCTACGACAACCACCAGCTCATCCCGCGGCACCGCGCCGAGATGGACGCCGCGGCCCGGGAGGGCGGGCACGTGGCGATGATCTCCACCGGCTGGGACCCGGGCCTGTTCTCGGTGAACCGGGTGCTGGGCGCGGCGCTGTTCCCGCAGCCGCAGCAGAACACGTTCTGGGGCAAGGGCCTCTCGCAGGGCCATTCCGACGCCGTCCGGCGGGTCCCCGGCGTCCGGCGCGGCGTGCAGTACACGATCCCCAGCGAGGAGGCGATCGCCGAGGCCCGCGCCGGACGGGGCGCCGAGATCACCGGCGCCTCCGCGCACGTGCGTGAGTGCTACGTGGTGGCCGACGAGGCCGACCACGCGGCCATCACCGAGGCCATCACCACGATGCCCGACTACTTCGCCCCGTACGAGACCACCGTGCACTTCATCTCCGAGGAGGAGTTCGAGCGCGACCACCAGGGCATGCCGCACGGCGGCCACGTCGTCACCTCGGGCGACCTCGGCGGCTCGCGCAGCGCTGTCGAGTTCGTGCTGGAGCTGGAGTCCAACCCCGACTTCACCGCCGCCGCGCAGGTCGCCTACGGCCGTGCCGCCGCGCGTCTGAAGGCCCAGGGGGAGACGGGGGCGCGCACCGTGCTCGAGGTCGCCCCGTACCTGCTCTCGCCCACGGGGCTGGACGAGCTGATCCGCCGGGACGTCTGAGCCGCGGCGAGGCGTCCGGCGCGTGACACCGGGCCGGGCGCCGCCGTCGTCGGCCTCAGGCCAGCAGCAGGGCGACGGCGATCATCGCCGGGATCGCGACGATCGTGGTGACCAGGATCGTGTCCTTCGAGACGCGCAGCCCCGCGTCGTAGCGCACGGCGGTGACGAACACGTTCTGTGCGGTCGGCAGGGAGGCCAGGACGACGGCGACGAACACGTGCCGCGCATCCAGGCCGAACACGAACTGCGCGAGCAGCCAGGCCAGCAGCGGATGCACCACCAGCTTCACCGCCGAGGCGAGCAGCACGTCCGCGCGTCGCCCGCCGGCCCGCTCGAGCGGCCGCGAGCCGACCAGCGACATGCCGAACGCCAGGAGCATCGCCGGGATGGACAGCCCGCCGATGAGCTCCACGGACTCCATGAGGGGGCCCGGCAACGACCAGCCGGTGAGGGAGAAGACCAGGCCGGCCACCGAGCCCAGGATCAGGGGGTTGGTGACCGTGTGGCGGACCTGGTCGGCCACGGCGCGCCCGGGGGAGCGGCGCACCGCCCGGCGCCGGCCCGCCGTCGTGCGTCGCCGGACCTCGCGCGCGGTGGCGGCGTCCATCGCGGCCACGTAGAGCGGCGTGTAGATCGCCAGCTGGAAGATGAGCGCCGGGGCGGCCAGGGCGGCGTCGCCGAGGACGTAGGCCGCGATGGGGATGCCGAGGTTCGCCGAGTTCACGAGCGAGGCGCTGAGCGCGGACATGATCCGCTCCGAGGCCGACCTGCCCTTCAGCAGCGGGACCGTCACCGCGAGGTACAGTGCGGCCGCGGTGAACGCGGACAGCGTGGCCACCCACAGCTGGGGGCCCAGCACGGCGCCCACGTCCGCGCGGGAGAGCGTGACGAACAGCAGCGCCGGGTTGCCGATGAAGAACGCCGCGCGGGAGAGCACGGTGCGGCCGTGCTCGCCGAGCACCCCCGTGCGCCCCACCAGGACGCCCACGAGGATGATCACCCACACGACCGCGAAGCCGGAGAGCACCTGGGTCACGGACGGGCCTCCACAGGTCGGGGTGGGGCGGTCCGCGGCGGGGTCAGGGGCATGGCGCGATCCTACGTCGCGGGCGTCGGCTAGCCTGGATCACGACGGCGGCGCCCACCGCCGAGCGCGCCACGCGGCCCGGTCCCGCGCGGCAGGGCCCTGCAGCCCGGCGCGAAGGGGAGCGGATCCTCGGGCCCACCCGCACGCGACGGACGTCGTCCCCGACCCGCGGCGCGGCATGGCCGGGAGCGCGCCGGCGAGGATGCACCATGACCCGTCAGTCCGACCTCAAGACCCTGATCCGTGCCCGCATGGCCGTCACCGGTGAGCGGTACACCGCCGCGGCGGCGGCCCTCGCTGACGAGTGGCAGTCCGCCGAGCGCTACCACGCGACCGTGCTCACCCGCTTCTTCGACGGGGACCGGCTGCGCTCCATCCCTGCGCGTCGCAAGCCGCGGGTGGCCGTCCTTCTCGAGCTGCTGCGTCGCTTCAGAGCGGGCCGCGCCTACGCGGAGGCCGAGGTCAACGACCTGCTGCGCCCCGCCCACGAGGACGTGGCCACGCTGCGTCGCGAACTCGTGGACTACGGGTTCCTCGACCGCGCCGACGGCGTCTACCGACTGGCGGACGCCGGGCCCGACCTCGACCCGCGCTTCGCCGCAGACCTGCCGGTCGACCTGGAACGCCGGCTGCGCGAGATCCGCGCGGGCGGTTGAGGGGAGCGGGACCCCGCACGTCGACCTGGAACGCCAGCGGTCGCCATGACACCGGAATGTGGCCGCATTCCGACGTCTTGCGTTCCCGGTGCGGCCGTGGCGGGGCGACGTGGACCGATACGGCCCCGGGTCCCTCGCGTGAGGGGCCCGGGGCCGTCGTCGTGGTGTGGAGCGGGCGACGGGAATCGAACCCGCGTATCTTGCTTGGGAAGCAAGCGCTCTACCATTGAGCTACGCCCGCGCAACCGCTCAGCTTCCGCCTGCGGCGCGGGCACCACCATACACCAGCCCGGCCGTGCGACCGGCCCCGCGTCGTCATTGAGCCCCGCGGACCCGTACGTCAGTGCACCGGGTCCGCTGCGGCGACCTCGCGCGCCCGCACCCGCCGCGTCGCCGCCCGGGCGCGCGAGCGACCGAACGCGTCCGCGTACCGCGTGAGCACCGGCCCGGCGATCACGATGGAGAACTCGCCGCGGATGGTCAGGGCCGCACCCGCGCGCCAGCGGCCGGCCACGCCGTTTCCCGAACGAAAGCGCACCAGGGGCCGCCGTTTCCCGAACGAAAGCGCACCAGGGGCCGCCGTTTCCCGAACGAAAGCGCGCCGGGGGCCGCTGGTAGAGTCCGAACCGCGCCCGGCCGCGGCCGGACGCGTCCGGCAGCCCCTGTCCCGGAAGGACGTCCCATGCGCGACACCACGGCCGACGCGGCCCAGGTCCCCGCCCGCCCCGACGACGCGGCGGTGTACCGCTACCTCGCGTTCGGGGAGGCGGACCGCCCCTTCCTCGTCGGCGGTCCCCGGCCCGCGCCGCTGGCCCCCGCTGCGACGCCGTCCCCGGTCGCCGACCTCGAGTCGGTCCGCGCCGCGATCCGCGCCCACGGCGGCCCCTTGGCCTCGACCGCGCACGTGTGCGGCCGCCCCGTCCCGACGCCTCCGGCCGCCGACGCGCCCCGCGGCCTGCGCGGTGCCGCGCGCACCCTGACCGCGACCCGCCGCGACGTCGCCGCACGCCTGGCCGACTCCCGCGAGCGCGCCGACGTGCCCGTCGAGGCGCTGCTGAACTCGGCCTTCGTCGACGCCCACGCGGACGAGCGCCCCGCCGATCGCGGCGTGCCGCGCGGGCGGCTCGCCGGCCTGGTGGACGCCGTCCTCCCGCCGGCCCGCCACGCGGACGACGACGCCGCGGCCGGCCTGCTGCTCGCCCTGCGCGAGCCGGTCCGCGAGGTGTTCGCCTCCGACTCGTTCGCCGCCCGCCCGTACGCCGACGCGCCCACCGTCCGCGCGCTCTTCGAGGACTTCCTCGCCCACCCGCGCCGGCACGACCCCGAGCGCTTCTGGCGCCTGCTCAACCTCGAGCTCTGGCTGCGCGACGCGGTGGACGCGGACGCCGCCCCGGCCGGCCCCGCCACCGCGGTCGACGAGGCCCCCACCGCCCCGGCACCGGCCAAACCGGACCACGAGCCGAACCCGGGCAAGGAGCTCGACCTGGTCTCCGCCGAGGACGGCCGCCGCTACCGCCGCTTCCCGGTGCAGACCGGCCTGGTGGACCGGGACACGGACCTGCAGGCCTACCTGCGCGGCGAGATCGAGGACTTCTTCCGCGACCTGCCCGCGGACGCGATGCCGCAGGACGCCCCGTGGCACTTCTCCGTGTCCGAGAAGATCGTGGCCATCACCCAGGGTCGCTCCTACTACACGTGGGAGGTCCGCCCCTCCGTGGCCGCCCGCGTCCTCTCCCGCCTGGTCACCCGCACGCCCGCGGGCATCGGCCTGGGCGATCCCACCACCATGCAGCTGGCCATCCAGGAGGCGGGCCTGCCGCGCATCGTGCTCTCCGCGGCGGCCGGCGCCGCCGGCAAGGTCGCCGGCAAGCGCGGTGTGTTCTACAACGTGGTGGGCGGCAACGTCCGCGCGATCGACGGGCCCACCACCTACTCCACGTTCCCGGCCAACGTCTCGGCCAAGCTGCCGCCGGCCGAGCCGGACCGGGTGGCCGCCGAGGTCTCGGCGATGATCCGGGCGGCGGACATCCCGGCCTGGGCGAAGGCATCCTTCGCCGGCACCGTCGTGATGGACGCCAACGACATCGGCCGCAACGCCCTCGGCCGGGACACGGAGGCCTCCGCCGCCGTCCTCGAGGCCGCCTTCGCGGACAACCCGCTGGGCCAGGGCCGCGAGCGCACCCCGCTGGCCGTCGTCGTGCGAATGGACTGAGCCGTGCTGCTCTCCGACCGCGACATCCGCGCCGAGCTCGACTCCGGGCGCGTGGGCCTGGACCCCCTCGACCCGGCGATGGTCCAGCCCGCGTCCGTGGACGTGCGCCTGGACCGGTTCTTCCGGCTCTTCGACAACCACCGGTACGCGCACATCGACCCGCGCCAGGAGCAGGACGAGCTGACCCGGCTGGTGGAGGTGGACCCGGACGAGGCGTTCATCCTGCATCCGGGGGAGTTCGTGCTCGGCTCCACCTATGAGCAGGTCACGCTGCCGGACGACCTCGCCGCCCGCCTCGAGGGCAAGTCCTCGCTGGGGCGGCTGGGCCTGCTGACGCACTCGACCGCCGGGTTCATCGACCCCGGGTTCTCCGGGCACGTCACGCTCGAGCTGTCCAACGTGGCCACGCTGCCCATCACGCTGTGGCCGGGGATGAAGATCGGCCAGCTGTGCTTCTTCCGGCTCTCCTCGTCGGCCCAGTCGCCGTACGGCACCGGGGCCAACCAGAACCGGTACCAGGGTCAGCGCGGGCCCACGGCCTCCCGGGCGCACCGGGACTTCCACCTCACCCGCATCGAGCGATGACCGACGTCGCGCTCCCGCCGGTCGCCTCCGCCGCCCCGCGCCGCCAGGTGGCCGCGTGGGCGCTGTGGGACTGGGGCTCGGCCGCGTTCAACGCGGTCATGGTCACCTTCGTGTTCGGCACCTACCTGGCCTCGGACGCGTTCGGGCCGGACGAGCGGGGCACGGCCTGGCTCTCGACGGCGATGGCGGTGGCCGGCGTCGTCATCGCGGTCACCGCGCCCGTGCTGGGGCGTCGGGCGGACGGCGCGGGACGGCGCCGGCGGGGGCTGGCGCTGACCACGGGCGCCGTGATCGCGTGCACCGCAGCTTGCTTCTGGGTCACCCCGGAGGAGTCCTCCCTTCTGCTGGGCGTCACCCTGATCGCCCTGGGCACGGTGTTCTTCGAGTTCGCGGAGGTGCAGGTCAACGCGATCCTCGTGCACATCTCGACGCCGGCCACGATCGGCCGGATCTCGGGCATCGGCTGGGGCGCGGGGTATCTCGGCGGCATCCTGCTGCTGCTGATCGTGTTCGTGGGCTTCGTCTCGGGTGACGCGCACTGGTTCGGCGTCACGGAGGACGCGGCGCTGAACATCCGGGTGGTCGCGCTCGTGGCCGCCGCGTGGTTCCTCGTGTTCGCGATCCCCGTGCTGGTGGCCGTGCCGGACCCGGCCCCCGCCCCGGCGGCGGACGGCGGGCCGCGCCGTGAGTCGGTGCTGGGCTCCTACCGCGAGCTGGGGGCCACGCTGGCCCGGATGTGGCGCGAGGATCGGAACACGCTGTGGTTCCTCGTGGCCTCGGCGGTGTTCCGCGACGGCGTGGGCGCGGTGTTCGTCTACGGCGCCATCCTGGGCACCACGGTCTACGGGCTGGCGACCTCGGACGTGATCCTGTTCGCGATCGCGGCCAACGTGGTGGCCGCCCTGGGCGCCTTCGTGGGCGGGCGGCTCGACGACGCGGTCGGTCCGCGCCGGGTGATCCTCGGTTCGCTGGCCGCCATGGTCCTCGTGGCCGGGGCGCTGTTCTTCGCCTCGGGCACCCTCGCGTTCTGGGTCGGCGGGCTGGCGCTGTGCCTGTTCGTGGGCCCGGTGCAGTCGGCCTCGCGCGCGTTCCTGGGCCGGCTCACCACGCCGCGGACGGCTGGCGAGGTGTTCGGGCTGTACGCCACCACGGGCCGCGCGGTCGGGTTCATCACGCCCGCGCTCGTCACGCTCGCGCTCGCCCTGCACCCGGACAACCGGGTGGTCATCCCCGTGATCGCCGTCGTGCTCGTGGCCGGTGGGCTGCTGTTCGCCCGGGTCACGGAGCCGATCACGCGGAGCGCGGAATCGGTCCGCTGACCCCGGGTGGGGCGCATCCCTCCGTTAGGCTGGACCGGACCCTCGCCCGTGCCTGACGAAGGGACCGCATGCTCGTCATCCTGACCGCGCTCTTCGTCGTCGCGCTCGCCGCCCCGGTGCTCTTCCGGTGGACGGGACGTCAGGGGTTCTATCTGCTCGCCGCCGCTCCCGCGGCGGGCTTCGTCTGGCTGCTCACTCAGCTGCCGCACGTGTTCGCGCTGCAGGAGGCGCTCGACGCCGGCCGGCCGGTCCCGGCCTCGGCGGCGCGCCTGGACCGCGCCGTGCCGTGGGTGCCGTACCTCGAGATCGAGCTCGCGTTCCGCATGGACATGCTGGCCGCGTTCATGTCCCTGATCGTGCTGGGAGTCGGCGCGCTGGTCCTGGCCTACTGCGCCCGCTACTTCCGGGAGCACGAGCCGCGCAACGCGGTGTTCGGCGGGCAGCTGCTGGCGTTCGCCGGCGCGATGTTCGGGCTCGTCACCACGGACGACCTGATGGTGCTCTACACCTTCTGGGAGATCACGTCCGTCCTGTCCTTCCTGCTGATCGGCTACTCGGGCCACCGCATCTTCGCCCGCCGCTCCGCCATCACCGCCCTGATCGTCACCACGTTCGGCGGCCTGGCCATGCTCGCCGGCCTCATCATGCTGGCCCACGTCTCCGGCTCCTGGCGGATCTCCGGCGTGCTCGAGGCGGCCCCGGCCCTCATGGCGGACCCCGGGATGCGCGGGCTGCTCGAGGTCGCCGTCGCGCTCGTGCTGATCGGCGCCCTGACCAAGTCGGCCCAGGCGCCGTTCCACTTCTGGCTCCCGGCCGCCATGGCCGCGCCCACCCCCGTGTCCGCGTACCTGCACGCGGCGGCCATGGTGAAGGCCGGCGTGTTCCTCGTGGCCCGCCTGGCCCCGGAGTTCCACGACCTCACGTCCTGGCAGGTCCTGGTGCTCGGCGTCGGCCTGTGGACCCTGGTGCTCGGCGGCTGGCGCGCCCTGCGGCAGACGGACGTCAAGCTCGTGCTCGCCTACGGCACGGTCTCCCAGCTCGGCTTCCTCATGGTGGCCAACGGCCTGGGCACCCGGGACGCGGCGATGGCCGGGCTCGCCATGCTCCTGGCCCACGCGGTGTTCAAGGCGCCGCTGTTCATGATCGTCGGCATCATCGACCATGAGACCGGCACCCGCGACCTGCGCCAGCTCTCCGGCATCGGGCGCCGCCATCCGGTCCTGGCCGCCGTCGCCGTGGCGGCGGGGCTGTCCATGGCCGGGCTGCCCCCGCTGTTCGGCTTCGTGGCCAAGGAGTCCGTGCTCGAGTCGCTGGCCGCCCACGGGGCCGCCCACGGCGGCGTGTGGGGCTGGACGCCGCTCGTGCTCATGACCGTGGGCTCGGTGCTCACCTTCGCCTACACGTGGCGGTTCCTGTGGGGCTCGTTCGCCGCCAAGCGGGACGAGGAGGGGGCCGCGGTCCCCGTCACGCGCTTCCACACCCGCGTCACCACCCTCGAGCTGGCCCCGGCCGCGCTGCTCGCGCTCGCCGGCCTGGTGCTCGCCTTCCTGCCCGGCCCGGTGGAGGGGATCATCACCGCCCACACGGGCTCCCTGCCGCCGCTGGACCCGGAGGAGGCGCCGGCCTACCTGGCCCTGTGGCACGGCTGGACGCCCATCCTCGCCCTCTCCGCGGGGGTCTGGGTGCTCGGCGCGCTGCTCGCCCTCGGCCGGCCGGGAGTCGAGGCGTTCCAGCGCCGCGTCGAGTTCCCGGTCGACGCCCTGCGCACGTACCGGAAGATCACCGGCGCCCTCGACGAGGTCGCCATCTGGGTCACGGGGCGCACCCAGACCGGCTCCCTGCGCCGCTACCTGGGCATCATCCTGGCCACCGCGTTCCTGCTGCCGGCCGCGTTCCTGCTCTTCCCCGTGGGGCGCAGCGAGCGCACGCTGGCCACCTCGTTCCTCTCCGCGGACGTCGCCTGGTTCCAGACCCCGGCGCAGCTGGTCGTGGTGCTGATGATCGCCGTCGCCACCGTGTTCGCCGTCCGCGCGCGCCGCCGCTTCAAGGCGATCATGCTGGTGTCCGTGACCGGCTACGGCGCCGCCGCCCTGTTCGCGATGCGCGGCGCCCCGGACCTCGCGATCACCCAGGTGCTCGTGGAGACCATCATCCTGGTCACCCTCATCCTGGGCCTGCGCGTGCTGCCGCCGGACTGGTACGACCGCCGCACCGGCTCGCGGCGGCTGGGCCGCCTGGCCGTGGCCGTCGGGTTCGCGCTG
This sequence comes from Micrococcus luteus, assembly GCF_022664405.1. Lineage (NCBI taxonomy): Bacteria > Bacillati > Actinomycetota > Actinomycetes > Micrococcales > Micrococcaceae > Micrococcus > Micrococcus luteus. The sequence continues at coordinate 80,577 of NZ_JAKRLB010000005.1, forward strand.
ACCATGATGTGGATCGCCGCCACCGCGCTGGCCGCCCGCACGGCGGAGCGGATCTCGCTGCCCATGCCGGAGCTCGCCTACACGGACGGCTACGGCACGAACGCCGTGAACGTCACCCTCGTGGACATCCGCGCGTGGGACACGTGGGGCGAGATCACGGTGCTGGCCGCCGCGGCCACCGGCGTGGCCTCCCTGATCTTCCTGCAGCACCGCGACGGGCGCACCCGCAGCATCGACGACGTCGCCCCCGGCTCCGTCGGCGACTTCGGCGCCGACTCCTCGCTCGGGGCCCGCGAGCTGTCCGTCGTGCGCAGCTTCGCTGTGGACGATCGCAAGGGCCAGTGGCTCGTGGCCGGCCACACGATGGCCCCCGAGCGGCGCTCGATCATCCTCGAGGTCGTCACCCGCTTCATGTTCCCGATCATGATGCTGCTCTCCGTCTACCTGCTGCTGGCCGGGCACAACACCCCCGGCGGCGGCTTCGCCGGCGGCCTGCTCGCAGGCCTGGCCCTCACGCTGCGCTTCCTCGCCGGCGGCCGGTACGAGCTGCAGGAGGCCTCCGTGATCCCGGCCGGGCCCATGATCGGCCTGGGCCTGGCGATCGCCACGCTCACCGGGATCGCCCCGCTCTTCTTCGGCGGGCAGATCCTGCAGTCCTATGTGGTGGAGTTCACCGACCTGCCGCTGTTCGGCGACGCCCTCAAGCTGGTCTCGGCCACGGCGTTCGACATCGGCGTGTACCTCGTGGTGGTCGGGCTCGTGATCGACGTGCTGCGCTCGCTCGGCGGTGAGGTGGACCGCCGGGGCGAGGAGGCCCGCCGCGCCCGCCTGCGCGCCGCGGCCCGCCGTCGTCATCCGCGCATGCCCACCCCGTCCACCCCCGACGCCCCGGAGGCCGCCCGATGATGACCGTCGACCTGGCCCTGCTCCTGGCGATGGGCGTGATGTTCGCCGGGGGGATCTACCTGGTGCTCGAGCGCAGCCTGACGCGCATCCTGCTCGGCATCGTGCTGATCAACAACGGCGCCATCATGCTGCTGTTCCTCTCCTCGGGCGGCACGGGCCTGGCCCCGCTGTTCGTGCGCGGACGGGACCCGCACGAGTACGCGGACACGCTGCCGCAGGCGCTGATCCTCACCGCGATCGTGATCGGCTTCGCCGTGGTCGCGTTCCTGACCGCCATGATCTACCGCTCGTGGCTGCTCGTCCGCGAGGACGAGGTCGAGGTGGACGCGGAGGACGTCAAGATCGCCCGGATGCCCGCCTGGGACGCGGAGGACGACGCGGAGCTCGTGGAGGAGTCCTCCGAGTTCCTGGACGACGCCGCGGACCCCAACGCCCACTACGAGCACGCGACGGAGGCACGGCCCCAGGTGCAGCACGCCACGCCCGCCCCCCAGGCGCCCACCGGATCCGGGGCAGCGTCCCGCGGCCGCCGTCCCGAGGGCGGGGAGCGCGCATGAGCATCGGTTCCGTCCCCCTGACCGACCTGGCCCCGCTGGCCGTCATGCTGCCCGTGCTGGGCGCGGCCGTGACCTTCATGCTCGTGCGCCGCCCCCGCGCGCAGATCACCGTCACGGTCTCCGCGCTCGTGCTCACCCTCGTGCTGGACGCGCTGCTGCTGGCCGCGGTCTGGGACACCGGGGTCGCGGCCGTCCACCTCGGCGGCTGGCCGGCCCCGCTGGGCATCAGCCTCGTGGTGGATCGGCTCTCGGCCCTCATGCTCGTGGTGTCGGCGCTGATCACCCTGGCGGTGCTGCTGTACGCCTCGGCGCAGGGGCTGATCAACCGGGACGAGGGTGGGCCGGTCTCGATCTTCCACCCCACGTTCCTGATCCTCGTGGCGGGCGTGTCCAACGCGTTCCTCGCCGGCGACCTGTTCAACCTCTACGTGGGCTTCGAGATCCTCCTGACGTCCTCCTACGTGCTGCTGACCATGGGGGGCACCGCCCAGCGCATCCGCGCGGGCGTCACCTACGTGGTGGTCTCCGTGCTCTCCTCGGTGGTGTTCCTGATCGCGATCGCGATGATCTACGCGGCCACCGGCACCGTGAACATGGCGGACCTGGCCGTGAAGCTGGGCGAGCTGCCCACCGACGTGCAGATGGTCCTGCACGTGCTGCTCCTGGTGGGCTTCGGCATCAAGGCGGCCGTGTTCCCGCTGTCCTTCTGGCTGCCGGACTCGTACCCCACCGCGCCCGCCCCGGTGACCGCGGTGTTCGCGGGCCTGCTCACCAAGGTGGGCGTGTACGCGATGATCCGCACCGAGACGCTGCTCTTCCCGGGGGAGCACGTCAACGCGCTCCTGCTCGTGGTGGCCGCGCTGACCATGGTGGTGGGCATCCTCGGCGCGCTGGCCCAGACGGACATCAAGCGCATCCTGTCCTTCATCCTCGTCTCCCACATCGGCTACATGATCTTCGGCCTGGGCCTGGCCACGGAGGCGGGGCTGGCGGCCACCGTGTACTACGTGGCCCATCACATCACCGTGCAGACCGCGCTCTTCCTCGTCACGGGCCTGATCGAGAACCGCGCCGGCACCGCGAACATCGACCGCCTCGGGTCCCTGGCGAAGGTCTCCCCGTTCGTGAGCGTCCTGTTCCTCGTGCCCGCGCTCAACCTCGGCGGCATCCCGCCGTTCTCCGGCTTCCTCGGCAAGGTCGGCCTGCTGCGCGGCGGCGTCGAGCAGGCCACGCCCCTGGCCTACACGCTGGTGGGCGTGTCCCTGCTCGTGTCCCTGCTGACCCTGCTCGTGGTGGTGCGCGTGTGGACCCGCGCGTTCTGGCGCCGCGTCGAGGACGTGGAGCACCCGCCCGCCCAGCTCGTGGCCGCCTACGAGCGGGCCGTCGCCCGTGGCGAGCGCCCCCGCCCGCTCGAGCCGGGCCTCGTGCTGCCCACCACGGCGCTCGTGGGCCTGACGCTGGTGTTCACGGTGGCCGCCGGTCCGCTGTTCGCGCTGGCCGACGAGGCCGCCACGGACATGCTCGACCGCTCGCCCTACATCGCGGCGGTGCTCGACGACGCCGCGGCCGAGCGGGCCGCGGCCACCCTCAGCGTCGACCCGACGGAGGTGCACGATGCCCGGAAGTGACTCCGCCCGCCGCGGCGTGGTGCGCCCCGACCGGATCCGGGGCATCGTGGCCCAGTGGCCGCTGATCCTCGTGATGGTGGCCGTGTGGTGCGCCCTGTGGCAGGACTTCGCTCCGCACGTGGCCCTGACCGGCCTCGCCTTCGCGCTGCTGATCATCGGGCTCTTCCCGATGCCGAGCATCCCGTTCAGCGGCCGTCTGAACCCCTGGTGGTCCCTCGTGTTCACGGTGCGGTTCCTCGTCGACGTCGTGCGCGCCTCAGTCAACGTGGCCGGGACGGTGCTGCTGCGTGGCCGCCGCGCCCGCGGCTCGATCGTGGGCGTCCCGCTGCGCAGCCACGACGACCTCATCATCACGCTCGTCAGCCACGCCCTGGCCCTGGTGCCGGGCTCGATCGTGCTGGACGTGGACCGGGTCCGCTCCGTCCTGTACCTGCACGTGCTCGACGCGACCACGGACGAGGACGTGGCGGGCTTCCGCGCCAAGGCCCTCGACGTGGAGGCGGGCATCATCCGCGCCGTCGGCACGCGTGAGGACCTCGAGCTGGTCCGCCGCTTCCCGAGTTCGGCGCCCCCCGCCGCCCGCCCCCCGAAGGAGGAGGCCTGATGGACCCCATGGACCTGGCCACGTGGGCCGGCGGGGCGCTGCTCGTGGTCGGCGCCGTCGGTGCGCTCTACCGGATCGTGCGCGGCCCCTCGCTGCTGGACCGGGCGGTCGCCACGGACGTGCTGCTCGTGGTGTTCTCCGGGATGCTCGTCCTGGAGATGGCCGTGCACCGCCACACCCACCACGTGGTCCTCGTGGTGCTGGCCGCCACCGTCGGCTTCGTCGGCTCGGTGACGGTGGCGCGCTTCGCGGAGGACCGGCGCCCGGACCACTCGCTCGAGGACCAGGCGCGCGTGCCCGGCACCACGGACGTGCCGGGCGGGGAGGAGGGCCGATGACCGACACCGCCACGCTCCTGGACTGGCTGGCCGCGTTCCTGCTCGTCAGCGGTGCCTTCTTCTCCCTGGTGGCCGGCGTGGGCCTGTTCGTGCTCCCGGACCTGCTGGCCCGCATGCACGCCGCCGCCAAGCCGCAGGTCCTCGGCCTGCTGCTCATGCTCGCCGGGCTGGCGATCGAGTGGCGGTCGTGGGTGTGGCTGCCCGTGCTGTTGCTGGCGTGGGTCACCCAGATGGTCACGGCCCCGGTGGCCTCCCACCTGGTGGGCCGTACGGGCTACCGCACCAAGCACGCCCGCCGTGAGCTGTTGCACCGGGACGAGCTGGCCGCCGTCGTCCGTCGCGCCGAGCCCCCGGCGGACCCCGGGCCGCGCCGCGCCGGCGCCCGGCCGCGCGGGCGCCGCTGACACCACCCCGCATAGCACGACGGCCGCCGTCCGGATCCCTCCGGGCGGCGGCCGTCGTCGTGGTGGTGGCGGGGCGGCTCAGACCTCGTGGTCCACGCGGTGCGCGGTGGACTCGGACACCTTGCGGATCGCGGCGCCGGCGCCGCGCTGGCCGGCGACCTTCAGCAGCGCCGCGACGCCCGCGGAGATGAACGCGAAGGACAGGGCCTCGATGAGGGGCAGCGTCTCGTCGGCCGCGTCGTTCGGGGCGCTGTGGCCGGTGACGAGCCGCCAGCCGCCCGCCACCACGCGGGAGCCGACGATGCCGCCGACCAGCGTGATGCCGGCGGACAGGGCCTTCTGGGCGAGCGTGTTCATGGTGCGCCTTCCGTGGTCGGGGATCTCACGTGCGGTTGCGGCCGCGGCCGACGACGCCGGACGGGCCGGTCCCCAGCCTAGCCCGCGGTGGGCACCGGGTCGCCGCTGACGTGCCGGCCGGGGTCGCCGTCGGCGTCCAGATGGGCCTGCAGCATGCCGGTGAGCTCGTGGTCCACGGGGATCTCGACGCCGTCGACGGCGCGCACCGGCAGGACGCCGCGCACCGAGGAGACGAGCCAGACGCCCTCGGCGCCCTGGAGGTCCGCCGGGACGAGCGGGCCGTAGCCGAGCTCCCAGCCGTCCGCGTGGGCGGCCGCGAAGATCACGGCCTGCGACGTGCCGGCGAGGATGCCCTTCTGGCGCAGCGGGGTGAGGAGGCGGCGGACGCCGTCCTCCCCGGTGCGCACGATCAGCACCGTGGAGGTGGGGCCCTCGAGCAGGTAGCCGTCCGCGCTGGTGAAGACGACGTCGTCGGCGCCGTGCGCGCGGGCGTAGCGCAGGGCGGCCATGTTCACGGCGTAGGAGAGGGTCTTCGCGCCGGTGAGCAGCCACGGGGAGCGCTCGGGGGCCTGCGAGTCGATGCCGCGGTCCAGCAGCAGCACCCGCAGCCCCCGCTGCCGCTCCTCGTCCTGGATCGCCGGGGCCGGGCTCAGCAGCGCCCACGCGGTGGGCGTGGGCACCGCGCCGGGAGCCGCGTCCGGGCCGCGGGTGACGGTCAGGCGCACGGCGAGACGGTCCCCGGGCGCGACGTCGTTGGCCTCGGTGAACGCCCGCAGGCCGAGCGCGACGGCGGCCTCCCACGCCGCCGCCTCGGGGGCGGCCAGCTGCAGGGCGGCGGCGGACGCGGCCAGCCGGCCGAGGTGGGCTCCGAGCTTGCGCATGCGCAGGGTCCCGAGCCCGTCGGCGACGGCGAGCGCCGTCTCGAAGATGCCGTCGCCGCGCGTGACCCCCTGGTCCGTGACGCTCAGGTGCGGGACGGCCGGGTCCGCGAGCCGCGGGGCGGGGGCGCCGTCCGCGTCCGTCTCGAGCAGGACGAGGACGGGCGAGCCGGCGGCGGGGGAGAAGGCGGTGGGACGCATCCGCCCAGGATAGACGCCCGCCCCCGGCCGATCGGGGCCGGGGGCGGGCATCAGTCGGGGGCGGTCAGGCCCGGTGGGCGCCGCCGTCCGGGGCGGGGACGGAGGGCTGCGCCGGGGCGTGGGCGCGCTCGAGCTGGGCGCCCTCCACGTCCACGTCCGGCATGATCCGGTCGAGCCAGCGCGGCAGCCACCACGCCTTCTCGCCGAGCAGGTGCATCAGCGCCGGCATCAGGAGCAGGCGCACCACGAACGCGTCCAGCAGCACGCCGAAGGCCAGGCCGAAGCCCATCGGGCGGATCATCGCGTCGTGGGCGAAGATGAACCCGCCGAACACGGAGATCATGATGATCGCCGCGGCGATCACGACGGCCCGGCCCGAGCGCAGGCCGGTCAGCACGGCCTGGCGGGCGGGCAGGCCGTGGGCGTAGGCCTCGCGCATGCCGGAGGCGATGAACAGCTGGTAGTCCATGGCCAGGCCGAACAGCACGCCGATCATGATGGTCGGCAGGAAGCTGAGCACGGGGCCGGGGTTGTGGACCCCGAACACCGAGCCGAGCCAGCCCCACTGGTAGATGGCCACCACGCCGCCCATGGCGGCGAACATGGAGAGCACGAACCCGCCGGTGGCGATCAGCGGCACCAGGATCGAGCGGAACACCAGCACCATGATCAGCAGGGACAGGCCCACCACCACGCCCAGGTAGAGGGGCAGGGCGTCGGAGAGCTTCTCCGAGACGTCGATGAACCCGCTGGTCATGCCGGCCACGCCGAGGTTGGAGGCCTCGCCGGCCGGCTCGGTGGCGCGCAGGTCGCGCACCAGCTCCTCGGTGGAGACGGCGTTCGGGCCCTCCTCGGGCAGCACCTGGAACATGGTGACGGTGCGGTCCTCGTTGAAGCCCGCGGGCACCACGGCGTGCGCGTGCTCGAGGCCGGCGAGCTGCTCGCCCACCGCCAGGCGGGCGTCCTCGGCCGCGTCCTCGTCCAGGCCGGCGGGCAGGTCCACGGTCACCACGAGCGGGCCGTTGTAGCCCTCGCCGAACTTCTCGGCGGTGAGCTCGTACGCAACCTGCGAGTCGGAGCCCTCCGGCTCGGACCCGCCGTCCGGCAGGCCCAGGCGCATCGAGCCGACCGGCAGGGCCACGAGCACCAGCAGGGCGACGGCCGCCAGGGCCGAGGCGATCGCGGCCGGGGTGGACATGGTCGAGCGGCGCCCGGCGCGGCGCACGGCGGCGGAGCCCTCGGCGACGGAGGCGGGACCCTCGTCGGCGAGGCGGGCCCGCTCCTTCTTCGAGAGGATCCGCATCCCGGCCAGGGAGAGCAGGGCCGGGGTCAGGGTGACGGCCACCAGCACGGCCACGGCCACGCAGACCGCGCCCACGGTGCCCATCAGGCCCAGGAACGGGATGCCGGTGACGTTCAGGCCCACGAGGGCGACGATCACGGTGATGCCGGCAAACACCACGGCGTTGCCGGAGGTGCCGTTGGCCAGCGCGATCGACTCGTGCAGGCCCGTGCCGCGACGCAGCTCCTGGCGGTGCCGGTTGACGATGAACAGCGCGTAGTCGATGCCCACGGCCAGGCCCAGCATCACCCCGAGCACCGGGGTCACGGAGATCATCTCCACGGCGGAGGAGAACGCGAGCGCCCCGGCGGCGCCCACGCCCACGCCCACCAGCGCGTTGACCAGCGGCAGACCCGCGCCCACGAGGGTGCCGAGCATGACCACCAGCACGATCGCGGCGACCACGAGGCCCACGACCTCGCCCGGGCCGAGCAGGGAGGACACGGTGGCGTTGAGCTCCTGGGAGGGATGCACGGCGACGCCGTCGATGTCCGCGCCGGTGAGGGCGCCGGTGACCGCCTCCTTGTCCTCGGCGGTGACGTCCGGGGTCGGCGTGGTGAAGGTGACGATCCCGACGGCGGTGCTGCCGTCCTCGGACACGGTGCGGAAGTCCTCCGCGAGGGCCAGGGTGCGCTCGCCGCGCTCGGCCTCGACGCGGCCGTCGTCCAGCTCGGCGCGGCCGTCGGCGAGGTCGGCCTCGGCCTGGTCCAGGCGCTCCGCGCCGGCGGCCAGCTGGGCCCGGCCGTCCTCGAGCTCGGCGACGCCGCGCTCGTACTCGGCCCGGCCCTCGTCGATCTTCTGCTGCTGCGCGTCGAGCTCGGCCTCGGCCGCGTCCAGGGCCTGCTGCCGTCCCGCGGCCACCTGCTCGCGGCCGGCCTCGAGCTCGGCCTCGGACTCCTGCAGCTGCTGCCGGCCGGCGGCGAGTCGGGCGGCGCCGTCGTCGGCCTCCGCCTGGGCGGCCGCGAGCTGTTCGGCGCCCGCGTCGGCCTCGGCCTGGGCGGCCTCCAGCTGCGCGCGGGCGGCGTCGGCCTGGTCCTGACCGGCCGCCAGCTGTGCCTCGCCGGCGGCGAGCTGCGCCTCCTGGTCGGCGAACTGCGCGGCGACCTGCTCCGCCGGGATGCCGGCGGCCTCGGCCTCGGCCAGCGCGGCGTCCCGGGCCTGCTCGAGCTCGGCGCGGCCCGCGGCCAGCTGCTCGGCCTGGGCGTCGAGCTCGGCCTGCCCGGCCTCGAGCTCGGCCCACCGGGCGTCGAGCTCGGCCTGCGCGGCCTCGAGCTCCTGACGCTGTGCGTCGAGCTTGGCCTGGCCGGCCTCGAGGCGCTCCGCCTGCTCCTCGAGCTCGGCGCGGCCGGCGTCGAGCTGCTCCTGGCCTTCGGCCACCTGCTGCTCGGCCTCCCGGAGCGGGGCCAGGGCCTCGGCCGGCAGGGCGTCCAGGCCACGCTCCTCGAGGTCGGCGCGCGCGGCGTCGAGCTTCGCCTGCCCCTCCTCCAGCTGGGCGGCGGCCTCGGCCAGGCGCTGCTCGCCCGCGTCGGCCTCGGCCGTGCGACGCTCGAGCTCGGCCCGGCCGTCCTCGATCTCCTGGCGTCCGTCCGCGAGGCGCTGCTCGCCGTCGGCCAGCTCGGTGCGGCCCTCGTCCAGCCGGGTGCGGGCGTCGTCCTGCTGGGCCTGGGCCTCGAACGGGTCCACGACGCCCTCCACGGCCGGCTGCTCGGCGACGTCGTCCAGCAGGGCGGTGATCTGCTCGCGCTGGGCGTCGGTCAGGGGGGAGCCGTCCTCGGTGGTGAACACGACCTGGCCCCTGCCGCGGGAGGCTTCGGGGAACTCCTCCTTGAGACGGTCCGTGACCTGGGCGGTGGGGGTGCCGGGGATGGTGACGGTGGAGGAGAGCGTGCCGCCGAAGGCGAGGAACCCGCCGACGGCGAGGGCCAGGGCGAGCACCCAGGCGAGGATCACGAGGAGGGGGCGGCGGGCGGCGCCGAGGCCGAGACGGTAGAGCAGTGTCGCCATGGGAAGGGGAGGTCTCCTTGCGCTGGGGTGGGACGCGGCCGGACGCGGCGCGCCGCCTCCGATGCTACACCTAAGCGGAGCGAACCGCTCCGGTCCGGGCGGCGCCCCCGTCAGGCGGAGGGCAGGCGCAGGACCAGGTCCGCCGCGGCGCGCGGGGCGTGCCGGGCCAGGTAGTCCTCCTCCTGTGCGGCCCAGCGGTCCCAGTGCGGGGCGAAGGTCTCACCGTCCCGGGCCAGCGCCCGCGTGCGCCGCGCGGGGGTCTCGAGCTCGAGCCACACCGCCAGGTCGAGCAGCGGTCGGGCGGCGGTGCTGAGCGCACCCACGCCCTCGCACACCACGACGTCGGCCGGCGCGGTCCGCCGCGGCGGACCGGGGGCGGCGCGGTGCCAGTCCCACGTGGTCCAGGTCGCCGTGCCCCGCTCCCGCAGCGCGCGCACGACGGCCGGGTAGGGGCCGTCGTCGCCCACCGCGGCGGCCAGCCCGTCCCAGCCCTGGTACATGGACTCGATCTCGATCACCTCGACGCGCGCGAACGGCGCGATCCGGGCCGCGAGCGCGGCGGCGAGGACGGTCTTGCCCGACCCCGAGCGGCCGTCCAGGCCGATGAGCGCCGGTCGGGTCACGGGTCCTCCGGGGTGGGGTCCGTCAGCGCGGCGGTGGCCGCCTCGAGCACCCGCACCGCGGCCCGCAGCTCCGCGACGGAGAACCCCTCGAGGGCGGCGCTCAGCCGCTGGGACATCGGTTGGAACGCGCGCTGCCCGTCGCGGCGGGCCGTGTCCGTGTGCTCCACCAGCACGCGCCGCCGGTCGCCCTCGTCCCGGCGGCGGCGGACGTGGCCCGCGGCGGCCAGGCGGTCCACGAGGGCGGTGGCCGAGGCCCGGGTGAGGTGCAGGTGGGCGCCGAGGTCCGAGGCGGTGACGGGCTCACCGGCCGCCGCGCGGGCCATCAGGTACGCGAGGGCTCTGAGGTCCGTGCGATGCAGGCCGACGCCGCGGCCGGCCTCGTCGACGGCGTGCTCCGCGCTCTCGCTGAAGACGCGCAGCGCGTGGACCACGGCGAGATGCTCCGCGGGGGCGGAGGGGGGCTGCGTGGTCATGGCCGGGAGTCTAGCCAGCCCCCATGGTTGTTTGATCATCGAACCATCCCCTACGCTCGGGGGCATGCCCACCGCGCCCGACCTGTCCGCCTTCCGCACCCCCGCCGCGCCGGGGCGTCCCTCTCGGGGGCTGCGGCTGGGCCTGGCCGCGGCGCTCGCCGTGGTCTGGTTCGCCGTGCTCGGCCTGGGCGGCCCCGTGTTCGGCGCGATCGGCGACGTCTCCTCGAACGACCAGGCCACCTTCCTGCCGGCGTCGGCCGAGTCCACCCGCGCGGGGGAGGAGGCGGCGGCGTTCCAGGACGGTGAGGCCGTGCCCGCCGTCGTCGTGGGCCCGGCGAGCACCGCGGACCCCGCGGCCGCCTTCCCCGCGCTCGCGGACCTCGCGGGCCTGTTGGGCGAGGTGCCGGGCGTGGTCGACGTCGCCGGTCCGATCCCCTCCGAAGACGGTGCGGCGGTGCAGTTCCTGGCCTTCGTCGACTCCTCGGCCGGGGCTGAGCGACCCGTGGCCGACGTGGTGGCCGACCTGCGGGAGGTCGTGGCGGACCCGGCGGCCGCCGCCCCCGCCCTCGCCGGGACCGTGGCCGCGGACACCGAGTGGCACGTGGGCGGTCCGGCGGGCCTGGTCGCGGAGCTGGGCGGCGCGTTCGCGGGGATCGACGGGCTGCTGCTGCTCGTGGCGCTCGTGGTGGTGTTCGTGATCCTCGTGGCGGTCTACCGCTCCGTCCTGCTGCCGGTCCTCGTGCTCCTGACGGCCGTGGCCGCGCTCTGCGGCGCGATCGTGGCCGTCTACGGGATGGCCCTGGCGGGCTGGATCCAGCTCAACGGCCAGGCCCAGGGCATCCTCTCGATCCTCGTGATCGGCGCGGCCACGGACTACTGCCTCCTGCTCGTGGCCCGGCACCGCGAGGAGCTGCTGGTCCGCGCGGAGGTCGGGGAGGCGCTGCGGGCCGCCGTGCGCGGGTCCTTCGGCGCGATCACCGCGTCCGCCTCCACCGTGGCCCTCGCCCTGCTGATCCTGATGGCCTCGGACCTCAACTCGACGCGCTCCCTCGGCCCCGTGGCCGCCACGGGTGTGGCCTTCGCGTGGCTCGCCGCCCTGACCCTGCTGCCGGCGCTGCTGCGGCTGACCGGGCGTGCCGCCTTCTGGCCCACGATCCCGTCCCCCGAGCGCGCGCGCCGTCGCACGGAGCGCCGCGCCGCCCGGGGCCGGGCCTTCACCCCGCCGCGCGACGGCGCGGGCCGGCCCATCGCCGGCCTCGAGGAGGACCACGGGGTGTGGACGCGGGTGGGCACCGTTGTCGCGCGCCGGCCCCGCCCCGTCTGGGTCGCCACGACAGTCGGGCTCCTCGCCCTCTGCGGCGGCCTGCTGCAGCTGCGCGCGGACGGCGTCGCCCAGGAGGACGTGCTGCTCGGCGACTCCGACGCCCGGCAGGCCCAGGCCCTGCTGAGCGAGCACTTCGACGCCGGCGCGGGCGCTCCCGCCCAGATCCTCGCGCCGGCCGGGGACGCCGAGGCGGTGCTCGCCGCCGTCGCGGAGGACCCCGGCGTGGCCGAGGCGGAGGTCACCGCGGACGCCCCCGGGACCGCCGCGGTCCCGCCCCCGAGCGCGCTCGAGGCGGAGGGCGGGACGGGCGCCGCGTCCGCGCCGGAGCCGCAGCCTCGCGTGGTGGACGGCCGCGTGCTGGTCTCGGCCACCCTGGCGGACCCGGGCGAGTCCCTCGCCGCGCAGCAGACCGTGGCCCGCCTGCGCGACCGGCTCGCGGATCTCCCCACCTCGGGCGAGATCCTCGTGGGCGGCCCGGCGGCCCAGGCGTTGGACACGAACGTCACCACGCAGCGCGACCTGCGGGTCGTCATCCCGCTGATCCTCGCGATGCTGCTGGTCATCCTCGCGGTGCTGCTGCGCTCGCTCCTGGCGCCCGTGCTGCTCGTGGCGGCCACCGTGGTCAGCTTCGGTGCGGCCCTGGGCGTCTCGGCCCTCGTGTTCCGGCACGTGTTCGGCTTCGAGGACGCCGACCCCACCGTGCCGCTGTACGGCTTCGTCTTCCTCGTGGCGCTCGGGATCGACTACACGATCTTCCTGATGACCCGGGCGCGGGAGGAGACCCCGCGGCACGGCACGCGGGCGGGCGTGCTGCGCGCCCTCACCGTCACGGGCGGGGTCATCACCTCGGCCGGCGTCGTGCTGGCGGCCACCTTCGCCGCGCTCGCGGTGATCCCGCTGATGTTCATGGTGCAGTTGGCGTTCATCGTGGCCTTCGGCGTGCTGCTGGACACCCTGGTGGTGCGCACGCTGCTGATCCCGGCCCTCGTGTGGGACATCGGCCCGAAGGTCTGGTGGCCGGCCAAGGCCGCCTGACCTGGTCGGTCCCGGACCCTTCCCGACGACGGCCCGCACCTCCTCCGCCGAGGTGCGGGCCGTCGTCGTCCCGACACGGCGGGCGTGGGGCGTCGGTCAGTCGCCGAGGGTGAAGTCCACCATCAGCAGGTGGGACAGCGCCACGGAGTGACCGGAGTGGGAGTGGAAGGGCTTGCCCAGCGCGCGCAGGGCCTCCACTGTGCGGTCTGTGCGCGCCATGGCACGGCCCATGATGAAGCGACGCACCTCCGGGCGGGCGGCGGCCCGGTCGATGTCCTGCAGCCAGCGCTGGAAGCCGGCGGACAGGGGATCGTCCGGGTCGGCTGTCTCGACCGTGTCGTCGCCGTAGGCCGTGCCGGCGGCGAGCCGGTCCGAGGCGGGCAGGACGAGCAGGCTCTCGAGCTCCTGCGCGGTGGGTGCCTTGCGGGCGTTGTCGTAGTCCACGTCCTTGAGCCCGGGGGCGAGGGACTCCATGACGTCGAAGTAGAAGCGGCGGCGCACGTCCTGGGGGAGGGAGGTGAGGGCCCGGATCGCGTACTTCGAGTTGAGCGGCATGAACAGCGGGCGGGCCTTCGGGATGTGGCCGAAGTGGAAGCGGTTCCGGAACTCGAGGTAGTGTTGGATGCTCGGCACGACGCCCGGGGCGGTCTGCTTCAGTTGCTCGTGCGTGGTGGCCATCTCCTCCTGCCAGAGGGCGAAGTCGGCGGCGGGCATCTTCTCCTTGAACGGCTCCAGCAGGCGCAGCGGCTCGGCATGCCGGTAGTACTGCTTGATGGTGCCGCCACCGCCGCCGTGTGCATGCACCTCGAACGGGTTCTGGAACGTCGACGACATGTAGACCGGGGTGTACACGCCGAGGCTGTTCTCCCGCCAGTGGCGGTAGGCGCGGGACCCGGACACCAGGGTGAGGGTGGGCGGCTTGGGGCCGTTCACCGTCAGGCCGTGGGCCTCGGCGATCCCCTTTGCGACGGCCAGATCCTCCTTCTGGTTGACGCCCGAGTGCAGCCAGAACCGGTCCGAGTCCGTGCGGAACAGGCCGGACTCGAGGAGGAACGCGAACACCGTGCGGGAGTCCACGCCGCCGCTGAGGTCCGCGGTGAAGGTGACCCGCGGGTCCGCGAGCAGGGCGCGGGTGCGCCCGCGCCAGACGTCGAGGTACTCCTGGAGCGCCGCCTCGTACTCGAGCGGCTGGAGCTCGGGGGCGCGCTCGAGGGAGAGGACGCTGCCGCGGATCACCACGACGGTGCCGACCGGCAGGAGTCGGATCTCGTCGAACGGGGTCTGGAAGATGGACAGCTGCATGGTCAGCGTCTGGCGGAGGGCGAACGGACGGAGCCTGCCGAGCCGGGGCGTGAGCGTCATGCCCTCGGTGCGCAGGTGCTCCACCAGCCCGCTGTAGGAGGAGCCGAGCGCCCAATCGTCGCCGCTGCGGTAAAGGAAGAGACGGCCCAGACCGCTGGCGTCCGTGCCCACCTCGAAACGGCGGCCGAAGAGCCTGCCCGCCCGGCGTGCGACCACGTAGCAGCCGTCCTCGCCGGGGCCGACGGTGCGGCCGGTGCGCGCGCGATACGCAGTCATGCCCGCGGGCCCGTGCACGTAGTCCGTGCCGACGAAGGCGTATCCCTCGAACTGCTCTTTGGGTCGCATGCGACTCGAGAGGATGAGCACGTGTCACTCCTGGGTTGCGGGTCCGATTTCCAGAAGTCTAGTCAGCACCTGTGCGCCGGCACCGAGAGGGGCTCGGCAGGGCGCCCGCGAGATGCCTGAGAGGGGGATTCACGGAGGGTGTGACGAGGATCACCGACGGGCGGGAATGAAGCGCACGGGGGTGTGGTTGCACTGCACGACACCAGAACATGAGTCGAGGTGACTCAGGTTTCTTGACAGACCTTCCGCCCCGGTGGCAGGTTGAGTCCAGAACGCTCAAGGGCGGCCGGCACCGGTCGGCCGCGGTCACCTCGAGCAGCAGTCGACGAAAGGACACATGATGTCGCGAGCAGTGGGTATCGATCTTGGCACCACCAACTCCGTGGTTGCCGTCCTCGAGGGTGGCGACCCGGTCGTCATCGCGAACGCCGAGGGCGCCCGCACCACCCCGTCCGTCGTCGCGTTCTCCAAGGGCGGGGACGTCCTGGTCGGCGAGGTCGCTAAGCGCCAGGCCGTCAACAACCCGGAGCGCACCTTCGCGTCCATCAAGCGCCACATGGGCACCGACTGGACCACCGAGGTGGACGGCAAGAAGTACACCCCGCAGGAGATCTCGGCCCGCACGCTGATGAAGCTCAAGCACGACGCCGAGGAGTACCTGGGCGAGAAGGTCACCGACGCGGTGATCACCGTGCCCGCCTACTTCAACGACGCCGAGCGCCAGGCCACCAAGGAGGCCGGCGAGATCGCGGGCCTGAACGTCAAGCGCATCATCAACGAGCCCACCGCGGCCGCCCTGGCCTACGGCCTGGAGAAGGGCAAGGAGGACGAGCTCATCCTGGTCTTCGACCTGGGCGGCGGCACCTTCGACGTGTCCCTGCTCGAGGTCGCCAAGGACGAGGACGACTTCGCCACCATCCAGGTGCGCGCCACCGCAGGCGACAACCGCCTCGGCGGCGACGACTGGGACCAGCGGATCGTGGACTGGCTGCTCCAGCAGGCCAAGTCCAAGGGCGCGGACCTGTCCAAGGACAAGATCGCCCTGCAGCGCCTGAAGGAGGCCGCGGAGCAGGCCAAGAAGGAGCTCTCCTCGGCCACCTCCACCAACATCTCGCTGCAGTACCTGTCCGTGACCCCCGAGGGCCCGGTGCACCTGGACGAGCACCTCTCCCGCGCCAAGTTCCAGGACCTCACCAAGGACCTGCTCGAGCGCACCCGCAAGCCGTTCGAGGACGTCATCAAGGAGGCCGGCGTCAAGGTCTCCGACATCGACCACGTGGTCCTCGTCGGCGGCTCGACTCGCATGCCCGCCGTCTCCGACCTGGTGAAGGAGCTGACCGGCGGCAAGGAGCCCAACAAGAGCGTGAACCCGGACGAGGTCGTCGCCATCGGCGCCGCGGTGCAGGCCGGCGTGCTCGCCGGCGAGCGCAAGGACGTGCTCCTGATCGACGTGACCCCGCTGTCGCTGGGCATCGAGACCAAGGGCGGTGTGATGGCCAAGCTCATCGAGCGCAACACGGCCATCCCGACCAAGCGCTCCGAGACGTTCACCACGGCCGAGGACAACCAGCCCTCCGTGTCCATCCAGGTCTTCCAGGGCGAGCGCGAGTTCACCCGGGACAACAAGGCGCTGGGCACCTTCGAGCTGACCGGCATCGCCCCGGCCCCGCGCGGCATGCCCCAGATCGAGGTCACCTTCGACATCGACGCGAACGGCATCGTGCACGTCTCCGCGAAGGACAAGGGCACTGGCACCGAGCAGTCGATGACCATCACGGGCGGCTCCTCGCTGTCCAAGGAGGACATCGACCGCATGGTCAAGGACGCCGAGGCCCACGCGGACGAGGACAGGAAGCGCCGTGAGGCCGCCGACCGCCGCAACCAGGCGGAGCAGTCCGCGTACTCCGTGGACAAGCTCCTGCAGGACAACGCGGACAAGCTGCCCGAGGACGTCAAGACCGAGGTGCAGGCCGACGTCGACGCCCTGAAGGCCGCCCTGGAGAAGCAGGACAACGACGACGAGGTCGCCGCCGCGTTCGAGAAGCTCCAGGCCTCCCAGGTCAAGATCGGCGAAGCCCTCTACGCCCAGCAGGGCGCGGAGTCGGCCGACGCCGGCGCCGAGTCCGCCGCCCCGCAGGACGACGACGAGGACATCGTCGACGCCGAGGTGGTCGACGAGGACGACGAGAAGAAGGCCTGACACCCCGGTGCCGGGGCGGGCGTCCACGCCCGCCCCGCCCGGAGGCCCACGACGCCGGCGGGCCGGCCTTCCCGCACCACCCCCCCGCGCGGCGGACCCGCCGCGCCCACCCGCTTCGAAAGGACACACCATGAGCGCCGACCAGCAGCGTCCGCACGGCTCCTCCGATGCCGAGCGCGGCTCCGAGGAGGAGCCCATCGTGTTCAACGACCGTCGCCGCATCGACCCCGAGACCGGTGAGCCCCGGGTCTCCGCCGAGAGCGCGGCCGAGCAGGCCGAGGACGGCGACGCCCTCGCCCAGGCCGAGCGCATCCTCGACGAGGCCGGCGCGCAGGCCGGGACCGAGGCGCCGCAGCCCGCGGCCTCGGACCGCGAGGCCGAGCTCGAGACCGACCTGCGCCGGCTGCAGGCCGAGTTCGTGAACTACAAGCGTCGCGTGGACCGCGACCGCGACCTGGCCAGGGACGCCGGTGTGGTCAAGGCCGTGACCGCGCTGCTGCCGGTGCTCGACGACATCGACGCCGCCCGCGCCGCCGGCGACCTGACGGACGGTCCGTTCGCCGCGATCGCGACCAAGCTCGACACCGCCCTGGCCGGCCTCGGCCTCGAGCGCCACGACCAGGAGGCGCTGGCCGGCGTCGAGTTCGACCCGGCCGTGCACGAGGCCGTGATGCGCCAGCCGCACGCAGAGGTGCCCGCGGACCACGTGGTCCAGGTCTTCCGCAACGGCTATCTCCGGGACGGCCGCGTGCTGCGCGCCGCCCAGGTGATGGTCTCCGCCGGAGACGAGTGACCCCGTCGGCCGGCGGCCCACCCCGCCGCCGGCCGACCCCCCTGACCGATGCACACGAGAGGAGGCACCATGGCCTCGCAGGATTGGATGGACAAGGACTTCTACGCGACCCTGGGGGTGTCCAAGGACGCCTCCGACGCGGACGTGAAGAAGGCCTACCGCAAGCTCGCCCGCATGTACCACCCGGACCAGAACCCCGGGGACGAGGCGGCCGAGAAGAAGTTCAAGGAGATCTCGGAGGCGTACGCCGTCCTGAGCGACCCCCAGGAGCGGCAGGAATACGACGCGATCCGCGCGATGGGCGGCGGGGCCCGGTTCTCCGCCCCGGGCGGTGCCGGCGGCGGAGGCTTCGAGGACGTCTTCGGCGGCATGTTCGGCGGCGGGGGCGGCCCCCGCGCCACGCAGTCCGAGCCCGACCTGTCCGACCTGTTCAGCGGGATGTTCAGTGGCGCCGCCGGCCAGCCCGGCGGCTTCGGCCCCGGCGGCTTCGGCGACGCCGGCTACGCACGGCCGCGCCCCACGAAGGGCGCGGACCGCACCGCCACCACCACGATCTCCTTCCGCGGCTCGATTCAGGGCACCACGGTGTCCCTGCGCGGCCCGGACGGCGAGACGATCGAGGTGAAGATCCCGAAGGGCATCCGCGACGGCCAGAAGGTCCGTGCCCGCGGCAAGGGCTCGCCCGGCCCGGCCGGCCGCGGCGACCTGCTGGTCACCGTGCACGTGCGCGAGCACGAGTTCTTCCGCCGGGACGGGGACGACCTGCGGATCACCGTGCCGATCACCTTCCCCGAGGCCGCCCTCGGCGCCACGATCGAGGTGCCGACGCTGGAGCGCCCCGTGAAGGTGAAGGTGCCGGCGGGCTCCCAGTGTGGCCGCGTGCTGCGCCTGAAGGGCCGCGGTGTCGAGCGCGGGAAGACGACGGGTGACCTGCTCGTGGAGCTGCGCGTCACCGTGCCCACCACGCTCAACGACGACGCCCGCGCCGCCGTCGAGGCCCTGCAGTCCGCCACTGCCGGCGACGATCCGCGGCGGGAGCTGGCCCGGAAGGCAGCCTGGTGAGCGCCCGCGACGGCGCCGCCCGTGCGGACCGGGGCCGCGAGGGGGGTCCCGACCGGCACGCCCCGGTCTTCGTGATCTCCGTGGCCGCCGAGATGGCGGACATGCATCCGCAGACCCTGCGCCAGTACGACCGGCTCGGCCTCGTGGTCCCCGCCCGCCAGGACGGACGGCACCGCCGCTACTCCCTCGCCGACGTCGAGCGGCTGCAGACCGTGCAGACCCTGAGCCGTGAAGGCATCTCGCTGGAGGGCATCCGCCGCGTGATCGCGCTGCAGCGCGAGGTCGAGCAGCTGCAGGACACCGTGGTCGAGCTGGCTGCCCAGGTGGACCGCCTCCACCACGCCTCCCGCCTGGCCCGCGTCTTCACCGTGGGCTCCGGCGGCGACGTCTCGGCCCGCTACGCCGACCGGATGGCCGCCCGCCGTCACGCCGCGGCACGGGCCGGGGCGGACACCGCGGGCGAGGCCCGCCCGAGCGGCCTGCGGAGGCTGCCCTCCGGCGGCGCCCGCCTCCGACGGGTGCCCACGTGGCAGTCCGAGCAGGACTGAGCCGGGCGTCGTTCGGGGCGGCCGCGCGGTCCCGCGTGCAGGAGCGGCTGCGCGCCGACATGGCCCGGCGCGACGGCCTCGGCCGGCAGGCCCGCAGCGCCCTGGACGGGATCGTCCACGCCCTCAAGCCGGAGGGCATGGACCCGCACCTGCCCGCCCGGCATCTGCTGGACTACGTCCTCGACGGCCCGGACGGTCCGCGCGCGGTGGTCGCCGCGGGGGACCCCGCGACCGCCACGCATCTGACCTGGCTCGTCTCCGGCATGGGCATCCGCCCCCAGACGGCCATGTGGGGGACGGCCCGGGAGGCCGCCCACCTCGCCGCCGCCCAGCGCGCCGCCGGCGCACCCCGCCCCGTCGTCATCGCGTGGCTCGGCTACCCCGCGCCCACACCCTGGCGGGTGGTGCTCGACGGCCCCGGCCGGCGCGGCGGCGCGATGCTCGCCGCGGATGTCCGGGCCTGGTGGGAGTTCCTGCGCCACGGGCCGGGGGAGGACGACGACGCCGCCCCGGCCCTGCGCGCCCGCGGGACCGCCGTGCACGGGGCCGTGGAGGCCCACTCGTACGGCTCGCTCGTGGCCGCGCACGCCCTGCGCCTGCTCGCGGACCGGGGCCTGCAGCCCGACGACGCCGACGCCCCGTGGCCGGCCGAGCGTCCCGTCGAGGCCCTCGTGGTCTCGGGCGCGGTCGGCCTGCCCGCCGCCCTGGCAGCCCGGGCCGCGCACCTCGGCCTGCGGTCCGGGCGGACGTTCCGCGCCCTGGCCCCGGGCGATCTCCTCGCCCGGGTCGGCCGCGCGGTCGGCCGTCGTCGGGACTGGACGGACGCCGCCGTGCTGCCGGTGGCCCCGCGGCCCGGCCTGGCGGGGGCCGCCGTCCGCGGCCACCGCACGGCCCGCTGGTCGCCGACGGCCCCCGGGGACGCCCCGAGGGGCTACCGGGACGCCGGGTCCGTGACGCTCGCGGCGACCGCGCGGGTGACCGCCGGCCTGCCGGTGCCGCCCGTCCCGGACGGCGCCGACCCGGCCGGGCCGGTCGCCCCGGCCTGAGCGGCCCCGTCGGGCCCCGTGCTCAGCGGCGGCGGTACGCCAGGTCGAACACGAGGCGTCCGGCCCGCTGGGACTTCGCCTCGAAGCTCGTGATCGGTCGGCCCTCGAACCGGGGCGCCCAGCCGCCCGCGTGGTCCACGGGGTCCGCGGCCGCCGCGCCGGCCCGCGCCTCACCCAGGCCGGCCCGCAGCGGGCGCTCCTCCTCGGCCGCGCTCTCCCATCCCGAGGGCAGCGGCTGGGCCCCCACCTCGGTCTCCCTGCCCTCGCGGCGCACCCGCGTGAGCGGGGAGCCCTCGCCCGCGGCGCGCCCGGGGAAGAGGTTCTCGAACTCCGGGTGCGCCTCGAGCACCTCGCGCATCTGCACGGCGTAGCCCGACCAGTCCGTCGCCAGCCGCAGCACCCCGCCGGGGGTGAGCACCCGCGCCACGCGGTCCGCGAAGGCGGGGGAGACCAGGCGGCGCTTGTGGTGCCGCTTCTTGTGCCACGGGTCCGGGAAGAACACCCACACCTCGGAGACGGAGCCGGGCGTGAGCAGGGCGTCCAGCAGCTCGGGGGCGTTGGCCTCCACGGCGCGGACGTTCTCCAGGCCCTGCTGCTCCACGCGCGTCATGAGCGCGGCCAGGCCGGGCACGTAGACCTCGACGGCGAGCACGTTCCAGTCCGGCCGGTCGGCGGCGGCCTGCGCCGTTGACTCGCCCAGCCCGGAGCCGATGTCGACCAGCAGGGGGGCCTCGCGCCCGAACACCCCCGCCCAGTCCAGTCGGGCCTGGCCGTCCACCGAGGTGGCGCCGCGGCCGCGAGGCACGTCCACGAGGACCCGCTCCGCCTGGCGGTCCCACACGGCCTGCCGCCCCGCGTTCAGGCGCGCACCACGTCGGACGAAGGAGACCGGCTCCCGTCGGACGAGGGCGGGGTCCTTGTCCCGATTGTGGTCGTGCGCGTGGACGCGCTCGGCGGGCGGCGGCACGGCGTCGGGGCCGGGTGCGTCCGGGCAGGGGCGGGGCAGGTGCTCAGTCATCGCCCCGATCCTGCCACGGCCGCGCGTCGACGGTGCAGACCGCGGCCGACGACGGCGCCCGGCGCCGGGGTCAGGGGGTGCTGCTGGAGCGGTCCCCCGACGTGGGCGACGCGGACGCGGAGGCCGTGGTGGCGGTCGGCTCGGGTGCGGACTCGGTCGGGTCCGGCGCAGGGTCCGTGGCCGGCGCGCTCGTGGACGGACCGGACGCGCTCGTGGACGGACCGGACGGGCTCGGGGACGTCGGGGTCGGGGACGTCGGGGTCGGCGTCGCGGAGGTCGGCGTCGGGTCGGGGGTGCTCGGCGTCGGACTGCCGGATCCCGTGCCCGACGGCGAGGACGAGGTGGGGGGAGACGACGGGGAGGACGGCGTGGCCGAGCGGGTGGGCGCGGGGGCCGAGGAGGACGGGGCCGTGCTGCTCGGCACCGGGGTGGTCACGCTGGGCGTCGGGGCCGCCGTGTCGGCGGGCGCGGACGGGGGCGGCACGGGTGCGCCGGTGGCCTCCTCCGTCCACGAGGACGTCTCGGGCTCCGGCTCGGGGGCGGGCTCCGGCTGCTGCTCCTCGGGGGTCGGGGTGGAGCGGTCCGGCAGACGCAGGTCGGCGGGGGCGGAGGCGGCGTCCGCGGCGACGTGGCCCAGGTCGGACAGCCAGGCGGTCGCCGTGTCCCGAGGGATCCGCACCGTCAGCACGCCCGCGGCGGCCGGCGCCATGGACGCCTGGTCCGCCTCGAGCATCAGGCTGCCGTCCGGCAGGAAGACCACCGCGTCCCAGACGCGACGGTTCTCCACCTGCTCCGGGGCGTCGACCGCCGAGTCCAGGCGCGAGCCGATCACGTCCGGGTCGTTGGCCATGCGCTGGCGCACCTCGGCGCGGAACGCGTCCCAGCCGTCGGGGGTGAAGAGATCGGCGGTCTCGAGCACGCGGTCCTCGCGGGCCGAGTACCAGATCACGTGCGAGGTGGACACGGAGTCCGTGCCGCGCCGCTCCGTGGCGAGCAGGCGGGCCGCGGCGATGTCCTCGGCCACGACGGCGAGCTGCGGCTGGATCTCCAGGCGCGGGTCCGCGCTCGGGTCGGTGTCCCGGCGGTACTGGTCGATCTGGTCGCGCACGGCCCCGGCCATGGCGTCCGTCCAGGCCGGCGCCCCGGACACCTGCAGCCACGCCCCGTG
The DNA here is from genome assembly GCF_022664405.1 of Micrococcus luteus. Lineage (NCBI taxonomy): Bacteria > Bacillati > Actinomycetota > Actinomycetes > Micrococcales > Micrococcaceae > Micrococcus > Micrococcus luteus. The sequence continues at coordinate 102,733 of NZ_JAKRLB010000005.1, forward strand.
GTGGTCCGGGTCCTCGCCCTCGAGCACGGCGACGCTCGCCTCCGGCACCCGCTCGAGGTCGTGTGAGGGGACCTCGACCGTGAACGGGGCCATGTCCATGGACGGCAGGGCGGAGGCCGCCGTCGTGGCGGGCGCAGGCTCGGGCTGCGGCTCGGTGCGAGCACAGGCGCTCAGCGCCACCAGGGCGACGGCGGCCAGGCCGAGGGCCGCGCGGCCACGGCGGGGGGAGGGCAGGACGGGGTGCATGCGATTCACTTCCGGTGGTCGGAGGACTCCAGGATGGCCTCGACGCGGGCGGCCATCTCATCCGCGGTCGGCGGGCGCCAGTCCGGGTCGTTCCGGCGGCGGGCGTCACGGCGCAGGCGCAGGACCACCCAGATCGCGAGGAAGGCCAGGATCAGGACCAGGACGATGTTGGAGAAGACGTCCGCGTACTCGGAGACGACGTGGAACCGCTCCCCGAGCGCGTAGCCGCCGTAGACGAAGATCGCGTTCCAGATCAGGGAGCCCAGCGCCGTGAACAGGGTGAACTTCGCGAGGTTCATCCGCTCGATGCCCGCGGGGATGGAGATCAGGGAGCGGAACACGGGGACCATGCGGCCCAGGAACACGGTCCAGTAGCCGTATCGGATGAACCAGCGCTCGGTCTTGGCCACGTCCTCCATGTCCACCAGCGGCATGCGGTCCGCGAGGCGGTACATGCGGTGGCGGCCGAGCCACGCGCCGAGGCCGTAGAGGGCCAGCGCTCCGACGATCGAGCCGACCGTCGCCCAGACCAGCGCGGCATGCGGGCTGAAGGCGCCGCCGGCCGCGGTGAAGCCTGCCAGGGGCAGGATCACCTCGGACGGGATGGGCGGGAAGATGTTCTCCGCGAAGACGGCCAGGCCGACGCCGATCGGGCCGACCGCCTCCATGATGTCCACGACGATGTTGCCGAGCCAGCCGTAGTCGGTGGGCGCGGCGGCGGCCACGGTCAGGGGTGCGACGAGGGGGAGCATGCGCCCCATTGTCCATCATCGACCGCCTCCGCGACGTGGTGGAGGCGCCGACGTCGTCCGCTCTGCGCGCACAGCCGCGCCTCCGGGCGGGCGGGAGCGGGCTGCCATTGGTACTGTCGGAGGTGCAGACCGCTCACCGACCGTTCGCGCCACACCCCACTCCACGTGCGTGCCGCGGGCCCTACTGGAAGGAAGACTCCATGAGCATCGTCCAGATTCCGCTGCGCCTGGCCTCCGGCGCGTTCATCCTGAACTCCGGCCTGAACAAGCGCGGCATCTCCGCGGAGCAGGCCCAGGGCCTGCGCGACATGAGCGCCCGCGGCCTGCCCGCGCTGGCCAACCTGTCACCGGAGCAGTTCAAGAAGTTCCTCGTGACCACCGAGATCGGCGTGGGCTCGGCCCTGCTGGCCCCGTTCGTCCCGGGCTGGCTCGCCGGCTCCGCCCTGACCGCGTTCTCCGGCGGCCTGTTCTCCATGTACCTGAACACCCCGGAGATGACCGAGGCGGACGGCGTGCGCCCGTCCCAGGAGGGCACCGCCGTCGCCAAGGACATCTTCCTGGTCGGCTCCGGCCTGGCCATCGCCGCCGACTCCGTGGCCAACCGCCCCGGCAAGCGCCGCAAGGCCGCCAAGAAGCGCGCCGCCCGCATCGAGGGCGCCCGCGACGCCAAGGTGCAGGCCATCCGCGACGCCCAGGACGAGAAGGTCGCCGCGATCCACGCCGCCCGTGAGGAGCAGGTCGCCGCGCTGCGCGAGGCCCGTGACGAGCTGAAGAAGCTGCGCAAGAAGGCCTGACGCCCCCGCCGCATGCCTGAGGGGCCCCGCCCGGACCACGGTCCAGGCGGGGCCCCTCACGCATGCGCCCGCCCACCGGGCGGGCAGGCTCAGAGGTCGATCTCGGTGGGGTGCAGCACGCGGCGCAGGAAGTCCTGGGTGCGCGGCTGCTGGGGGTCGGAGATCACCGCGGCGGCCGGGCCGGCCTCCACCACGACGCCGCCGTCCATGAACACGACCCGGTCGGCCACCTCACGGGCGAAGCCCATCTCGTGGGTGACCACGAGCATGGTCATGCCGTCGCGGGCCAGCTGACGCATGATCGCCAGGACGTCGCCGACGGTCTCGGGGTCGAGGGCCGAGGTGGGCTCGTCGAAGAGCATCAGCTGCGGGTCCATGGCCAGCGCACGGGCGATCGCCACGCGCTGCTGCTGGCCGCCGGAGAGCTGGTCCGGGTAGCGGTCCTCGAGCTCGGCCAGGCCCACGCGGGCCAGCTGCCGACGGGCGATGTCCGCCGCCTCGGCCTTGCCCCGCTTGAGCACCTTGAGCTGGGCCACGGTGCAGTTCTCCAGCACGGACAGGTGCGGGAACAGGTTGAACTGCTGGAACACCATGCCCACGTGGCGGCGCAGCACGTCCAGGTCCACGTCCTCGTCCGTGACCGTGAACTCACCGACCGTGACGACGCCCGAGTCGGGCTTCTCCAGCAGGTTCACGCAGCGCAGGAGGGTGGACTTGCCCGAGCCGGACGGGCCGATCAGGCACACGACCTCGCCAGGGGCGACCTCGAGGTCGATGCCGCGCAGCACGTGGTTGGCGCCGAAGGACTTGTTGAGGCCGGCCACATGCACGCCGGCGGCGTCCGCGGCGGCCACCGCGCCGAAGGATCCGGTGATGGGGTTCTGCTGGGCCATCTCAGTGCCCCTTCTTGGTCGAACGGGCCTCGAACCGGCGGGCCAGCAGGGACAGCGGCACGGTGATCACGAGGTAGAACAGGCCGGCCACGAGGATCGGCGTCATGCCGGCGTCGAGGGCGGAGATGCCGTCGCGGCCGAACTTGGTGAGCTCGTACTCGTGCGCGGCCAGGCCGAGCACGTAGACCAGCGAGGAATCCTTGGTCAGGAGGATGACCTCATTGGTGAGCGGCGGCAGCACGATGCGGAACGCCTGGGGGATCACGATGGTGACCATGGCCCGCCACGTCGGCATGCCGAGGGACCGGGCCGCCTCCATCTGGCCGCGGGGCACGGCCTGCAGGCCGGCACGCAGGGTCTCGGCGATGTAGGCGGCCGAGACCATGCCCAGGGCCGCCATCACGACGACGGGGATCGGCCAGGACACCCCGAACGCGAAGGGCACCCCGTAGCCGAAGGCGAGGAACACCAGCAGCGCGGGGACGCCGCGGAAGAACTCCACGTAGGCGGTGGCCAGCCACCGGTACGGGCCGAACGAGCTCAAACGCATGAGCGCGAGCACGATGCCGCCCAGCAGGCCGACGACGAACGAGGTGACCGTGTAGAACAGCGTGTTGCCCAGCCCCACGAGGATCACGTTGGGGAACATCGGGGCCACGGCGGGGAAGTTCAGGACGTTCTCGGCGAGCGCGCCCCAGTCGATGAGGACGGCCAGGACGACGAGGGCGAGGACGAAGACGGCCGCCTGGATGATCAGGGACAGCCGACGACGGCGGCGCGCGCGGCCGGGCTTCAGGGCCGGTGCCGGCGAGACGGGGGCCTGCGTGCTCATCGGTAGTCCTCCTGTGCCTGACCGAACCAGCGCTCCTGGAGCTCGGCCACGGTGCCGTCGTTGCGCAGCTCCTGCAGCGCGCGGTTCACGGCGGAGCCGAGCTGCGCCTTCTGCGGGCCGACCGCCATGCCGAGCTGCTCGCCCGTGGGCAGCGACTCGACCACCTCGAAGCGATCGTCGTCCTTGAGGGAGTAGAGCAGCACGGACTGGTTGCCCAGGGCGGCGTCCACGGTGCCGGCCTGGAGGGCCTGGATCTGCATGCCGCCGTCCTCGAACTGCACGGGGCTCAGGCCGTTCTGCTGGGCGTACTCGTCGCCGGTGGTCGCGGCCTGCACGCCGATCCGACGGCCCTTCGCGGAGTCGACGTCGGTGATGCCGGAGCCCTTCTTCGCGACCAGGACGAGGTCGTCGTCGAGGTAGGGGAGGGTGAAGGCCATGACGCGCTGGCGGGCCTCGGTGATGGAGATCGACGAGGCGTTCACGTCGCAGCCGGTGAGCGAGGCACCCGACTCGATGGCCTCGAAGGAGGAGTCGATCACGTTCACCCCGAGACCCAGCTCCTCCGCCACCGCCTCGACCAGCTGGATGTCGTAGCCGGTCAGCTCACCGTTCTCCTCGAACTCGAAGGGCGGGTAGGGGATGTCGGAGCAGACCGTCAGGACGCCGGGCTGGACGAGGCCGTACGAGGTGCTCAGGTCGTCGTCGGACACGATGCCGGCGGATCCGGCGTCGCCGCCGAGGACGGCGCAGCCGGTGAGCAGCGCCGCCGACGCGGTGAGCCCCACGGCGCCGAGGAGGCGGGAGTGGATGCGGGTCATGGAGTGCCTTCTGGGCCGCCGTCGGGAGGACGGGCGTGCGGGTCGGAGGGAGCCGGCAGAGTGACGTGTTCCGCCGTGATTGGTGGTCATCGTAGTGCGTCGGGGGCCGTCGCGGGCGCCGGGAGACGACTCGTCCCCGCGGAGCGAGCCGATCGACCGGTGGCCCTGCCGCGGCCCGCCTCGGCAGACGAAGACTGGCCTTGCGCTGTGGAGATTGTCAGGCTGGTCACATCGTCGTCACCCGGTCTGAGAGGTCTCTCATGCTCCGCACCGCCGCCCCCGCTCGCCCCGCTGCCCCCCTGTCCCTGCTCGCCGTGGGCGCCCTCGCGCTCGTCGGCTGCGGTGGGGGAGGCGGCGAGGCCTCGTCCTCCTCGGCCGACGCGTCCGAGTCCGCCCCGACGGGGGCCGGCTCGGGCCTCACGGCCGAGCAGGAGGAGCGCGTGGAGGCGCTCGAGGACGTCCTGCTCACCCCCGAGACCGCGCCCGACGGCGTGTTCACGGACATGGAGACCCAGGCCGGCGGCGGCGGGGAGCCGATCAGCACCAGCCTGAGCCTGACGGGCGTCACCCCCACGGGCGCCTGCGCGGACCTCATCGAGCAGATCAACACGCAGCAGGCGCCCGGGCTCGGCGGTGCGCTGGCCCAGTACGAGGTGGACCCGGACGCCGTCACCGGCCTGGCCGGCTCCCAGGCCGGGGCGTTCGGCATGGTCGCGGTCACCGACGACGGCACCGATCTGCTGGCGCCCTTCGGCGAGCTGGCCGACACGTGCGGCACGTTCGGCGACCCGGACGGCGTCGAGGCGGCCTTCACGAAGGTGCCCGGCGTGCCGGACGCGGTCCACATCGCCCTGGGGAACTCGGGCATGGACACGGCCGTGTTCACCATGACCGTCGGCGGCGTCACGGACGGGGACGAGCTCGTGTACCTCGGCATGGTGGGCCTCGACGAGGAGATCGCGGCCGAGACGCTGCGTGCCCAGGTCGAGGCGTTCGAGAAGCGGGAGCGCTGACCTCTCAGTCGTCGGGCCGGGGCGTCGGCTCGAGGCGGGCGCCGTCGTCGGACACCGGGTCCGCGTGGAACGGGCTGCCCGAGCTGACGTCCTCCGGGCCTCGCCGTCCCGACTCGACCGCGAGGAGGCGCCCCTCCTCGGAGAGCAGGGGTGTGGCCTCGATCGTGAGGTCCTCGCCGGCGCGCACGGCGTCGGCTACGAGCCGGGCCAGGCGGCGGTTGCGGGCCTCGTACCGTTCGGAGTCCTCGAGCACCGCGGTGTGCCGCGTCGCCAGCTGGATCTCGACGGAGGCGTCGATGCCGACGGCCAGCTGGCGGGCACGCAGCACCTCCGCGTCGAAGGCGGCCCCGGCCAACAGCACGATGCACGCCACCCACGCGAGGGCGAGCACGCCGATCGCGGAGTTGATCCGCCCGACCACGGCGAACTGGCCGAACCGGTCCGTGATCCAGCCCAGGGCCACGGTGGCGCCGAAGAGCAGGACCACCACGGCCACGGCGCCGAGCGAGAGCGGGCGGTAGCGGGGCTGCCGGACGTTGGGACCCAGGCGGTAGGCGAGGGTCACGATCAGGGCGATCACCACGAGGATGACCGGCCACTTCACCACGTTCCACGTCTGGACCGTCTCCTCCGGCAGGCCGACGGCCTGGCCGAGGCGCTGGGAGAGGTCCCCGCCGACGACCACCAGGATCGTGATCAGCACGGCGCCGAGCATGAGGGCGAGGGTCTCGACGAAGACCACGAGGCGGAAGTGGAGGAAGGGCCGGCCCTCGCGGGTGTCGTGGATGCGGTGCATGGCCCGGTGGAACGCGGCGACGGCGCCCGAGGCGGACACCACGGTGCCGACGGCCCCCAGGACGACGGCGCCGGTGCCGGGCCCGGCCGAGCCGAGGGTCAGGATCCACTCGCGGACGACGTCGGGCGTCAGCGACGGCCAGATCTCGGCGGCCAGGTGCGCCGCGGCGTCCACGGTCTCCTCCTCGACGCCCAGCAGCGAGACCACGGAGAGCAGGGCGACCACGGTGGGCAGCAGGGACAGCGCCCCGAAGAAGGTCATGGCGGCGGCCACGTCCCAGACCTGCAGCTCGAGGAGCCGGTGCAGGGTGCGGCGCAGGACGTACAGCAGGGACACCCGCGGTCGGGTGTACGTGCGGAGGCGCCGGGGCGCCGCTCGGGAGCCGGCCATGGCACCAACGTACCGGCGCGAGGGGGAATAGCCCTGGTGCGTGGAGGGTTGAGCTATATAGACTCAACTTCGTCTGCGGCGGGAACGGCCCGCGGTCGACGGTTGTCCGACACCCCGGGACACGGGAGAGAAGGAGCCAGTAGCCCATGGATGCCAAGTTCACCACCAAGAGCCAGGAGGCGCTCTCGGCCGCGGCCATGAACGCCTCCACCGCCGGCAACCCCCAGGTCGAGCCGGCCCACCTGCTGAAGGCCCTGATGGACCAGCGGGAGTCCGTCGCCGTGGCCGTCCTCAAGGCCGCCGGGGCCGACCCCGACGCCGTCTCCACGGCGGCCTCCTCGGCCATCCGACGCCTGCCCTCCACCCAGGGCAGCACGGTGGCCCAGCCCCAGTTCTCGCGCGCCGCCCTGCAGGTCGTGCAGAACGCGCGCACCCAGGCCGAGCAGCGCTCGGACGAGTTCGTCTCCACCGAGCACCTGCTGCTCGGCGTGGCAGCGGACTCCGGCGAGGCCGGTGAGGCACTGCGCTCGAACGGGGCGAGCCTCGAGGCGCTCGCCGCCGCCCTGACCCAGGTGCGCGGCGACTCCCGCGTCACCACTCAGGACCCGGAGAACACCTTCCAGTCCCTGGAGAAGTACGGCACGGACCTCACCGAGCTCGCCCGCTCCGGCAAGCTCGACCCGGTGATCGGCCGCGACGCCGAGATCCGCCGCGTGGTCCAGGTGCTCTCGCGCCGCACCAAGAACAACCCCGTGCTCATCGGCGAGCCCGGCGTCGGCAAGACCGCCGTCGTCGAGGGCCTGGCCCAGCGGATGGTGGCCGGGGACGTCCCCGAGTCCCTGCGCGGCAAGACGCTGATCAGCCTGGACCTGGGCGCCATGGTCGCCGGCGCCAAGTACCGCGGCGAGTTCGAGGAGCGCCTGAAGGCCGTCCTCGAGGAGATCAAGGCCGCCGAGGGTCAGGTCGTCACGTTCATCGACGAGATCCACACCGTCGTGGGCGCGGGCGCGTCCGAGGGCGCCATGGACGCGGGCAACATGCTCAAGCCCATGCTGGCCCGCGGCGAGCTGCGCCTGATCGGCGCGACCACCCTGGACGAGTACCGCGAGAACATCGAGAAGGACCCCGCCCTGGAGCGCCGCTTCCAGCAGGTCTACGTGGGCGAGCCCAGCGTGGACGACACGATCGCCATCCTGCGCGGGCTCAAGGAGCGCTACGAGGCCCACCACAAGGTGGCCATCGCCGACTCCGCGCTCGTGGCCGCGGCCGCGCTGTCCGACCGGTACATCACCGGCCGCCAGCTGCCCGACAAGGCCATCGACCTCGTGGACGAGGCCGCCTCGCGCCTGCGCATGGAGATCGACTCCGCCCCCGAGGAGATCGACGTCCTGCGCCGCCAGGTGGACCGCCTGACCATGGAGGAGCTCGCCCTCGAGGGCGAGACGGACCCGGCATCCGTCGAGCGGCTCGAGGCCCTGCGTGCCGAGAAGGCGGACCGCGAGGAGGAGCTCACCGCCCTCACCGCCCGCTGGGACGCGGAGAAGGCCACCCTGAACGAGGCCGGTGACCTGCGCGCCAAGGTGGACGAGCTGCGCTCGCTGGCCGAGAAGGCCCAGCGCGACGGCGACCTCGCCGAGGCCTCCCGCCTGCTGTACGGCGAGATCCCCGCGCTGGAGAAGCAGCTCGAGGAGGCGGACCGCGCCGCCCGCGAGGCCGACCGCTCGGCCACCGAGCCGATGGTCTCCGAGGAGGTCACGGCGGACGACATCGCCGAAGTGGTCTCCGCGTGGACCGGCATCCCCGCGGGTCGCATGCTCACCGCCGAGTCCGAGAAGCTGCTCACCATGGAGGAGCACCTCGGCGAGCGGCTGATCGGGCAGCGGGACGCCGTCGTCGCCGTCGCGGACGCGGTGCGCCGCTCGCGGGCCGGCATCGCGGACCCGAATCGGCCCACCGGCTCGTTCCTGTTCCTGGGCCCCACGGGCGTGGGCAAGACCGAGCTCGCCAAGGCGCTCGCGGAGTTCCTCTTCGACGACGAGCGCGCCATGGTGCGGATCGACATGTCCGAGTACGCGGAGAAGCACTCCGTCTCCCGCCTGGTCGGCGCCCCTCCGGGCTACGTCGGCTACGACGAGGGCGGCCAGCTCACGGAGGCCGTGCGGCGCCGGCCGTACTCGGTGGTGCTGCTGGACGAGGTGGAGAAGGCCCATCCCGAGGTCTTCGACATCCTGCTCCAGGTGCTCGACGACGGCCGCCTCACCGACGGCCAGGGCCGCACCGTGGACTTCCGCAACGTGATCCTGATCCTCACCTCGAACCTGGGCTCGCAGTTCCTCGTGGACCCGACCCTGGATGAGGCCGCCAAGCGCGAGTCCGTGATGTCCGTGGTGCGCGGGGCGTTCAAGCCCGAGTTCCTCAACCGCCTGGACGAGATCGTGCTGTTCGACGCGCTCACCGTGGCCGAGCTGACGCGGATCGTGGACCTGCAGGTCGCCTCCCTGCAGGCGCGCCTGACGGACCGCCGCCTCACCCTCGAGGTGTCCGACGCCGCCAAGGCGTGGCTCGCCGAGACCGGGTTCGACCCGGCCTACGGCGCCCGCCCGCTGCGCCGCCTGGTGCAGCGCGAGATCGGCGACCAGCTGGCCCGCGCCCTGCTGGCCGGCGAGATCACGGAGGGGGACACCGTCGTCGTGGACCGCGCCGAGGGCGAGAACGGCCTCACCGTGGCCCGGAAGGGCTGACGCCGGGACCGACGGGCCGTGTTCCTCCTCCCTCTGGCACGTCGGGGCGGTTTCGGGTGGTATCCGGCCTGGATACCACCCGAAACCGCCCCCGACGGCATCTGTGAGACGGACGGAGCCGCTCGGGTCAGCGGGTGCCGAGGGCGTCGGCGTCCTGCTGGAGGGTGCCGATCAGGTTCGCCACCGCGCGGGCCGTGTGGGTCAGCGTGGTGATGGAGACGTTGTCGATGTCGTCCTGGGGCGTGTGGTAGTTGTCGTCGCGGATCGAGAGCAGGCCCGTCGAGGCGATGCCCGCGTCCACGAACGGCGCGTAGTCCGAGCGGCCGTTGCTGCCCTCGGGCTGGTGCGCGTGGCCGTCGCGGTCGAGCTGTGCGCCGAGCAGGGACTCAGCACCGATCGACCCGCGCCGCACCCGGCGCCACTGCACGCCCCGCCGGACCGGGCCGGCCGTCGTCGTCCACAGGCCGTCCAGCGGGTCATGTATCCTTGTCCGCACGAACCGTATTGACCAGTGAAGACCTCGGCGGGCCCCTGTGCGCCACAGATCCGAGGCGGCGAGAGATGCGAAGGGGGTCACGCTCATGGGGCGCGGCCGTCAGAAGGCGAAGGCCACGAAGCAGGCACGGGAGATGAAGTACTTCTCTCCCGGAACAGACCTCTCGGCACTGGAGCGAGAGCTCACGGGCGGACGCACGCGCGGCCCGGAGCAGGACCAGGAGCCCGAGTACGAGGATCCGTACGCGGACCTCTACGCGGAGGACGAGGACGACGACGCGCGGGCGCGATGACGCCCGCACGGCATCCGGCCCTGGACGGGCATCAGGCCGCCCTGCGGTCGATCGCCAGGGTGGTGGATGAGACAGCACCGCTGCAGGACCCCGAGACGGCGTCTCGGGGTCTGCTGCGTCTGATGGAGGAGTCCCGCCCGCTCGTGATCACCGGGGCCGGCGTGTCCACGGACTCCGGCATCCCGGACTACCGGGGGCCGAACGGGTCCCTGCACCGCCACCGGCCGATGACGTACCAGGAGTTCCGGGACGACCCGGCCGCCCGCCACCGCTACTGGGCGCGCTCGTTCGTGGGCTGGCGTCGCATGGACCAGGCCCGGCCGAACGAGGCGCACCGCATCCTCGCGCGCTGGGCGGACGAGGGGCGCATCGCCGGCGTCCTGACCCAGAACGTGGACGGGCTGCACGCCGAGGCTGGACGCGCGGCGGGCATGGCGGAGGACCGGCTGATCGAGCTCCACGGGGACCTGGCGCGCGTGGCCTGCCTGAACTGCGGGGCCACCGAATCCCGCCGTGACCTGGACCTGCGGCTCGAGGCCGCCAATCCGGGTTACCTCGAGCGCGTGGCGATCGACCCGGACGCCGTGAACCCCGACGGGGACGTCTCCCTCGACCAGCACTGGGTGGATGAGTTCACGATGGTCGGCTGCCGGGTGTGCGGGTCCGTGAAGCTCAAGCCGGACGTCGTGTACTTCGGCGAGTCCGTGCCCGCGGCGCGACGCGCGGCCGCGGAGGCGATGGCCGACGACGGCGGCACGGTGCTCGCCGTCGGCACCTCGCTGGCCGTGATGAGCGGCTACCGGTTCGTGCTGCGGGCCGAGCGGGCCGGGCATGCGACGGGGCTGATCAACCTCGGCCCCACCCGCGCCGACCCCAAGGCCCGCTGGCGCTGGCGCGCCCCGGTCGCCGACGCGCTGGCCTGGCTCGACGCCCGCCTCTGACCCCCGCCGGCGTTTTCGTTCGGGAAACGGCGGGCGCCGGGGTGCTTTCGTTCGGGAAATGGCGGGCGCCGGGGGTGTGGACACCGGGTGGCCCGGGGCCACGCACGACTCCTGCACAGGTGGCGCCGCCGACGTCGTCGTCCACGGTGGGTGCTCCTGAGCGGGCGGGGTCGGCCGGGTTGAGCCATCGTCACGGGCATGGCCACGTCATCTCAGCCTTTGTCGGACATCGTCGAGACCGGCCGGCCGTTCACCCGTGGCGACCTGCGCGCGGCCGGGGTCTCGGAGCGACTGGTCCGCGGCGGTGATGTGCGGCGCGTGACGCATGGGGTCCATCGGCTCCGGTCTGACCACCTCGGCTCGTGGGCGGAGCTCGGCTACGCCGAGGCCCCCGCTCCCTTCGCGCCGGAGGAGACGGCCGCGATCGTGGAGGCGAGCGGGGGAGTGGCCTCCCACCTCACGGCGCTGCTCCTGCACCGCGTGCCGCTGCCGCCGTTCCTGGCGGAGGACGGCACGGTGCACGTGTCACGGCCGCACCCGCGCGGGGCGAGCGTCCGACCGGAGATCACCTCGCATGCCCGCCTCGTCCCGGCCGCGGACGTCACCGTCCTTCACGGGATCCGCCTGACGAGCCTGGAGCGATCCTGGGCGGATCTGGCCGCACTGCTCCGTCCAGGCATGCTCGAGCCCGTCGTGGTGGCCGGGGACGCCCTCGTCCACCGGCCCTGGTCGCCGGAGGGGCGCCGCTCACCACGGACCACGACGGCGGCCCTGCGGTCCGCGCTCCTGCGTGCCGGGCGGTTCAAGGGAGTGCGCACCGCCCGTGCCGCCCTCGAGCTGGTGCGGGTGGGCGCGGACTCCCCGCAGGAGACAGCCCTGCGACTGGCCCTGCTCCACGCCGGCCTGCCCGAGCCGGAGCTCCAGCTGGTGCTGCACCCGGGCCGGGCCCGGTCGCCGGACGCGGATCTGGGGTGGCGGCAGTGGCGCTTGCTGGTCCACTACGACGGCGGCCACCACCTCGACCCGGCGCAGCTCGCCGTGGACGCGTGGAGGGACGAGGGGTGGGCGCGCGCGGGCTGGACGCAGGTCTGGGCCACGGTGGACGACGCGCGGGACGACTTCCGGCGCGTCGTCGCCGAGGTGCAGGCGCACCGGGCCCGGCTCGGCGGGCGGATCTTCGCGTCGTGAACCGCCGTTTCCCAAACGAAAACGCTCCGGAGGCCGCCGTTTCCCGAACGAAAACGCCCCGTGGGGGTCAGGCGGCGTACTGGCCGCGCATCAGCACGGCGCCGCCGTCGACGCCCTTGGCGCCCTGCACGAAGTCCAGGCCTGCGGCCGCCGCGTCGTCGGTGAGGGCGCCGATGGTGCCCATCTCCCACGCGTCGATGCCGGCGTCCACGAGCACGGAGGTCGACTTCGCGGCCACCTCCGGGTCCACCACGGCCACCATGCCCACGCCGAGGTTGAGGGTGCGCTCGAGGTCGGACTGCGGGACGCGGCCGAGCTCGCCCACCAGACGGAACACGGGCGGCAGGGACCAGGTGTCGCGCTCGACGGTCGCCATGAGGCCCTGCGGGAGCACGCGCGCCAGGTTCGCGGCCAGGCCGCCGCCGGTCACGTGGCTGAACGCGCGCACCGGCAGGTCCGAGCCGCCGTCGTGGCCGTTGAGGCGCTGCACCAGGTCGAGGCAGGCGCGGGAGTAGATGCGGGTCGGCTCGAGCAGCTCCTCGCCGAGGGTGCGGCCGAGCTCGGTGACCTCGCGGTCGAGGGACCAGCCCGCGGTGTTCACCACGCGGCGCACGAGCGAGTAGCCGTTCGAGTGGATGCCGGAGGAGGCCATGCCGATCACGACGTCGCCGGACTGCACCCGCTCCGCGCCCAGGACCATGTCCGCCTCGACCACGCCGGTGGCCGCGCCCGCCACGTCGTACTCGTCCGCGGCCAGCAGGCCCGGGTGCTCGGCGGTCTCGCCGCCCACGAGCGCGGTGTCGGCCAGGCGGCAGCCCTCGGCCACGCCGCGCACGATGTCCGCGATGCGCTCGGGCACGACCCTGCCGCATGCGATGTAGTCGGTCATGAACAGGGGCTGGGCGCCGACCACCACGATGTCGTCCACGACCATGCCCACGAGGTCCTGGCCGATGGTGTCGTGCTTGTCCATCGCCTGCGCGATCGCCACCTTCGTGCCGACGCCGTCCGTGGACGTGGTCAGCAGCGGCTTGCGGTACTGCAGCAGCGCGGAGGCGTCCCACATGCCGGCGAAGCCGCCGATGCCGCCCATGACCTCGGGGGTGTGGGTGGCCTTCACGGCGTCCTTCATCAGCTCGACGGCGCGGTCGCCGGCCTCCACGTCGACGCCGGCCGAGGCGTAGGTGATCGGGGCGGCGGAGGAGGGGGTCTGGTTCGGGGTCACAGCGGGATCCTGTCCGTCTCGGTGAGCAGCTTCTCGTCGTCGGCGTCCGGGCCGGGCTCGCAGCCCGTGGCGGTCACGGTGGTGGTCTCGCCGTCCTCGTCCAGCATCACGGTGGACGCGGGCGACACGGCGACCGGCTCCAGCAGGCCCTTGCCGCGTTCGCCCTCGTCGGCCAGTGGGATCGGGTAGTCGCCGGTGAAGCAGGCGGTGCACAGGCGCTCGCGCGGCTGCCCGGTGGCCTCGATCATGCCCTCCTCGCTGATGTAGGCCAGCGAGTCGGCGCCGATGGACGCGGCGATCTGGTCCACCGCGGCGCCGTTGGCGATGAGTTCGGCGCGGGTGGCGAAGTCGATGCCGTAGAAGCAGGGCCACTTCACGGGAGGGGAGGAGATCTTCACGTGCACCTCGGCGGCGCCGGCCTCTCTGAGCATCCGCACGACGGCGCGCTGGGTGTTGCCGCGCACGATCGAGTCGTCCACCACCACGACGCGCTTGCCGGCCACCACGGTGGACTGGACGTTGAGCTTGAGGCGGATGCCGAGCTGGCGCAGCGTCTGGGACGGCTGGATGAAGGTGCGGCCCACGTAGGCGTTCTTCACGAAGCCCTGGCGGAACGGCAGGCCCGAGGCGTCCGCGTAGCCCACGGCGGCGGGCGTGCCGGACTCGGGCACGGGGATCACGACGTCGGCCTCGACCGGCTGCTCGAGCGCGAGGCGGCGGCCCATCTCCACGCGGGACTCGTACACGGAGCGCCCGGCGATCGTGGCGTCCGGCCGGGCGAGGTAGACGTACTCGAACACGCAGCCGGCCGGCTTCGACTCGGCGAAGCGGGTGGAGCGGATGCCCTCGTCGTCGATCGCGATCATCTCACCGGGCTCGACCTCCCGGATGAACGAGGCGCCGACGGTGGCAAGGGCCGACTGCTCGGAGGCCACCACCCAGCCGCGCTCGAGGCGGCCGAGCACGAGCGGGCGCACGCCCTGCGGGTCGCGGGCGGCGTAGAGGGTGCGCTCGTCCATGAACACGAAGCAGTAGGCGCCGCGGATCTTCGGCAGCAGCTCGAGGGCGGTCTCCTCGAGGCGGTGCCCGGGGGCGCCGTGCAACAGGGCCGTGACCAGGGCGGTGTCCGTGGTGTTGCCCTGCTTCATCTCACCGTGGGTGTGGCGGCCCTCCTCGGCGTGCACCATGCGCAGCAGCTCGGCGGAGTTCACGAGGTTGCCGTTGTGCGCCAGGGCGACCGTGCCGTCGTCGGCGGTGGCGCCCAGGGTGGGCTGGGCGTTGGCCCACTTGTTCACGCCGGTGGTGGAGTAGCGGCAGTGGCCGACGGCGATGTGGCCGCTCAGCGCGGTGAGCGTGGCCTCGTCGAACACCTGGGAGACCAGGCCGATGTCCTTGTAGACGGCGATGCGCCCGCCGTCCGAGACGGCGATGCCCGCGGACTCCTGGCCGCGGTGCTGGAGCGCGTAGAGGCCGTAATAGGCCAGCTTCGCGACCTCCTCGCCCGGCGCCCACACGCCGAACACGCCGCATTCGTCCTGCGGCCCCTGGTCCTGGGGGTCGAGGGCGGCGGTCAGGCGGCCGTCGCCTCGTCGGGTGCGCGGTGCGATCACTGCTCGGGGGTCCTTTCGGTGGGCGTGGTGCGGGCGGGCGGGGTGCCCGCGTCCACGCGGTCCAGGCGGACGTCCGCCATGGCCGGGTCGTCGGTGCGCTCGAGGACCACGGTGCGCGCGGTCGACCGGGAGCGGCGGTCCAGCAGCAGCCACACGACCAGTCCGAGCACGCCGGTGCCCAGCATGCTCAGCAGGGCCGCGAAGCCGAACGTCTCCGAGAAGGAGAGCGGGATGCCGGAGTACGGGTCCGCGGGCGGGGTGGGGGAGGCATGGACCGCGGTGGTGATCACGAGGGCGATCAGCAGGCCGAGCGCGAGCGCCACCGCAAGCACCGCGGTCAGCCGGGGGGCGCGACGGACGGTGTAGGCGCGCTGATCGGGGGTCGGCTCGGGGGCGGAGGTCATGCGCGCCAGTCTATCGAGTCGGCCGCTGGGGCCAGTCGCGCGTGCCCGCGGCGGGATCGGCACAGCGGCATACCGCGACGAAGAACGGTGCCGCCGTTCGAACGGTCGGTGCCGCCGAGAGGACTGCCGGACACCCCTCGCTCACGGCCGCACGAGCGGCAGGTGCGCGCCGAGGTCGGCCCGCACGCCCGAGGCGCGCACGCCCCCGGACGCCGTCGCATCCTCCCAGGTCGTCAGCCCCGTCGCCAGGGACAGCCATGTCACGGCGTCCATCTCCACCACGTTGGGCGGGGTGCCCCGGGTGTGCCGGGGCCCGGGGAGGCACTGGGCGACGCCGAAGGGCGGCACGCGCACCTCCACCGAGTTCCCGGGCACGCGGGTCGCCAGCTCCTCGAGCGCGAAGCGCACCGCCATGGCCCGCGTGGGGCGCGGCAGCGCGGCGGCCGCCGCGGGGTCCTGCGCGTGGGCGCGTGCCCACGCCAGCAGCGCCGCGTGGCCCTCGACGACAGGCACCCGGCGGCGCGGGACGGAGCCGGTGGTCACGCCCGCGCCTCGAAGGCCGGCAGGACGCCCCCCACGAGGTCCCGCACCGGCGCGGCCAGGCGGATCTCGCCGACCGGCTCATCCCGGCCGAGCACCGGGGGCACGACGGCGGCCAGCACGCCCGGCAGCGTCGCCCGGTCCACGTGGTCCGGGGCGAACCGGGCCAGCAGCGCGAGCGCGACCAGGTCGCCGGCCCGCGTGCCGCCGTCGAGCGCCTTGACGGCCACGGCCGTGCCGTCCGGCGCGGCCATGACGAGGACGCCGTCCGCGCCCGCCTTGGCGAGCAGGCCGAGCTCGCGCATCACCACGGTGTTGGAGCTCGTCTCCCCGTGGACGGCCCACGGGTGCTCGAGCATCGCCGTGGCGATAGCGGCCGCATGCGGATCCGCGTCGGCGCGGCCGGGCGCCGCGGCGACACGCCCGATGCCGCGGGCCAGGCCCGCCAGCGAGACGACGGCGGCCGGGGCGCCGCAGCCGTCCACACCGGTGTGGGCCACCGGCCCCCCGCAGTACTCGGCGATCACCGCGTCCACCTCCCGCTGCAGCGGGTGCGCCGGGTCGAGGTACGTGGCGACGTCGTGCCCGGACGCCGCGCAGGCCGCGAGGAAGCCGGCGTGCTTGCCGGAGCAGTTGAAGGCCAGCGGGGTGGCGGCGGCGGACTCGCCGTCGCGGCGGACCTGCGCCACGACCTCGGAGGTGTCCGCGGGCCAGGCCGGCGGGCACCGCAGGGCGGACGCGTCGAGGCCTGCGTCCGCGAGCATGCGCTCGGCCAGCGCCTGGTGCCGGAGCGTGCCCCGGTGCGAGCCGCACGCGATGGACAGGGCCTCGCCCTCCAGCGCCGCCCCGTGGCGCAGCGACGCGACGGCCTGGAACGGCTTCAGCGTGGAGCGCGGGTAGATCAGCGCGTCCGCGGGGCCGAGCCCGGCCAGCACCCGCCCGTCGGGGCCGGTCACGACGGCGGCGCCCGCCGTCCGGGACTCGACGAAGCCGTTGCGGACGGTCTCCACGAGCTCGACGGCGTCGGACAGGGCGAAGGTCTCACCCGCGGGGGCGACGGTGGCGTGGGTCATGCCGTCCAGGGTAGCGAGGACCCCGGACGCGCCGGGCGTCCGGGGCCGGCGCGGTCTTGTCATCGGGGGTCGCGGGGGCTGGTCGCGTGGAGGGTGAGAGGAGGCGACGGTAGCCTCGCCCTATGGCTCTCACCCCTCCCGGCGTCGTGTTCGAGTCGCGCACCATCACACAGATTTCGGGCGCATTCACGATCCCGGCCTATCAGCGCGGCTACCGGTGGACGGAGGTCGAAGTGAACCAACTCCTGTTCGACGTCAGCGGTTTCGACGGGCCGGCCTACTACCTCCAGCCCATCGTCGTCCGACGGAGTGAGGACGATCGTTTCGAGGTCGTCGACGGTCAGCAACGGCTGACGACGCTCTTCCTTCTGCTGCAGCACATCGCCCGGAAGTTCCTCCCCGCGGCGGACGACGTGCCCTACACCCTCTCCTATGAGACACGTCCCGGGAGCGCAGAGTTCCTTCGGGACCCTGCGCTGACAGAGGCAGGCCGGAACATCGACTTCTTCCACATGGCTCGGGCCGAGCAGGCGATCAGGAAATGGTTCGAGAACCGGCCGAACCCGTTGCTCAGCGCCATCGACGTCTATCAGCGTCTGGGCGAGCGGGTGAAGGTGATCTGGTACGAGATCCCCCCAGAAGAGGACGCCCTGGAGCTCTTCCGTCGACTCAACATGGGTCGGATACCGCTGACCAGTGCGGAGCTCGTGAAGGCGGCGGTCCTGACCGGGCTCCGGGGAATGGACGAGACGACGGCGTCTTCCCCAGCCGGCGGTCGGGCGGCGGTGGCGGCTCGACAGTGGGACGCGATTGAAGTCGATCTCCGGGACCCAGCGCGCTGGGCCTTCGTGAGCGGTGGGCGTCCGACCCAGGCGGCGCACCTCGAATTGCTGCTGGACGCAATGGCAGTCATGGACAGTGCCGTGACCGACGATGCGGACCCGGTGACCGCCCGGTTCACGACGTTCGAGCGATTGCGGCACCGCATCGCGGCGACACCTGACGGATTCTGGGATGAGGTCCTGGATCTTCACAGTCGAGTTGTCGACTGGTTCGAGGACCGCGACTTCTACCACCAGATCGGGTTCCTGACGACGACGGGAACCTCCCTCGCCGAGCTGGTCGCGTCCATGGCAGGACGCCCTCGATCTGAGGTGCGACGCCTCGTCGAGGCGATGATCAGGCAACGCATCGGTGTGACGACGGACGGGCTGGCGGATCTCAAATACGGCGGTAGGGGCACCTCGGTGGAGCGGGTGCTGTTGCTCTTCAACATCGAGACCGTGCGGCGTGCGGCGGACGAGACGGCGCGTTACCCGTTCGCCGCCCATGCCAGGACGGCCTGGTCGGTGGAGCACATCGACGCGCAGAACGCCGAGGGGCTGGTCCGACAGGAGCAGTGGCGCCAATGGCTTCTCGAGCACGCCGAGGAAGTCGCGCGCCGTCGAGACGAGTTGGGCCACGCGGCCGCCGCCAGGCTGGTGGGAGACATCGGTGTCGCCCTGGACAGCGCGGAACTCCGCAGACGCGAGTTCGAACAGCTGGAGGACCGAGTGGTGGAGCTCTTGGGCGCGACCGACGTCCACACGCTCGAGAACCTCGCACTGCTCAGCCAGTCCGCGAACAGCGCCTTGAGCAATGCGCTCTTCGGCGTCAAGCGCCATCGCCTGCTCACCCTCGAGCGGGAAGGCGCGTTCATCCCGCCCGCGACTCGGAACGTCTTCCTGAAGGCGTACAGCTCTGACGCGAGGCCCCACCTGTGGGGTCCGAACGACCGCCAAGAGTACCTCGCGACCATCCGGACCACGTTGCGCCCGTATCTCGCGGAGGAGGCCTCATGACCCATCCCGCCACCGCGCCCCTGAGCTACCTGGCCCTCTTCGACGCTGTCACCGATGGGGGTGCCGGCCTCCGGGCCGTCGTCATCCCTCAGATCCAGCGCGATTACGCGCAGGGGCGGCGGGACCCCGTGGCGACACGGATCCGTCAGGACTTCCTCGATTCGGTCTGTGGCGCAGCGACCGGTCTGACGGGCCCCGTCTCGCTGGATTTCGTCTACGGCTCGGTCCGTGACGGCGTCCTGTCCCCTCTCGACGGTCAACAACGGCTGACGGCCCTGTTCCTCCTGCACTGGGTGGCGGCCGTCCGCGTCGGCGAATTGACACAGGAGTCTGCGTGGGCGGACTTCGGCTATGACACCCGCGACTCGGCTCGCATGTTCACGCATCGAATCGCCCGGCACGGAGCCGACCTCGAATGGGGAGGGGGCCCGGGACTTCGACAGTGGATCGAGGACCAGCCCTGGCATCTCCATGCCTGGCGTCACGACGCCACCGTCCAGTCGATGCTCGTGGTCCTCGAGGAGATCGAGGCCCGGCTGCTGGGGCTGCCTGCCGCGGACGTCTGGCGACGCCTGGCCCGGCGGGACTCTCCCGCTGTCTCGTTCCGGCTCCTCCAGATCGGGAGAGAAGGGGACGCGGGCCATGAACTCGGCGATCTGCAGGGCGATGAGTTGTACATCAAGATGAACTCACGGGGGAAGCCGCTCACGGAGTTCGAGAACGTCAAGGCCGTCCTTCAACGGATGCTCGAGCCGTCCGGTCGGGCGGGGGAGTTCGCCGACAAGTCCGATGGGGCCTGGAGCGACCTCCTGTGGGTCTACCGGGGCGACGACGAGCTGATCGACGACGAGTTCGTCCGGCTCCTCGAGTTCGTCCATGACATCTGCCGTTGGCGTGACGCCGTGAGCGGATACCCGACGGGCCGCGAGACCGCCGCCGTCGGCACACGGCTGGACGACCGCCTGCGTCAGGTCCTGGTCGACAGTCCTGATGCGGAACGGCACCGTGAGTACCTCTTCCACCTCTTCGACACCTGGTCGGATGAGGACCCCGGCTCCTTCTTCAGGCGGATGTTCACGACATCGGACGACGTCGACGACCGCGTCAGACTCTTCGTGACAGACGGCGACGAGGACCTCTTCCACACGGTCTGTCGCCGCTATCGAAGCTGGGAGACCCGAGCCCGAGGTGATCGGGCGGTGTCCATCGCGGACACGCTCATGCTCCACGCAGTCCTCGTACACCGGGGGGAGAAGACCGGGTCATTCCCGGACCGCATACGAGTCCTACGGAACCTGCTGGGCCAGCGAGAGAACCGTGCCGAGGAGTTCCCTCAGCTCCTCCGAGAGGTGGAGGAGTTCGTCCGCTCCGGCGACCTGTCCGAAGCCACGATGCTCGGATGGGATGCGGACCGGCAGGACGAGCTGGCGAAACGGCGTCTGCTCAGGGAGTGCCCTCACATCGAGCCGACCGTGGTGCGGCTTGAGAACCATCCGCTCCTCCGTGGATCACTTACGGCGTTCGACCTGGACCCGAGCACCCTTCCGCGGCGTGCCGAGGCGTTCATTCGATGCTTCGATCCCGATGCCGTCGAAGAATTCCACGGTGCTCTCTTGGCCGTCGGCTTCGAGACGATGGACCAGTGGCGCCGCGGATCACGCCGTCGAGGCGGGACCTCCGCTCAGGGGCGGGCCGCAGTGTGGCGCGAACTGTTCCAATATGCATCGCGGGACGACAGTGCGAACCTGCGTGAGGCCATGGGGGAGGTCCTCGACGAGATCGACGCGGCCGACGGCCACGACATCGGGAAGAGACTCATGTCCGTTGCCGAGGCCAGGTGGGAGCGGGCTGTGGCCGACGGCCGACTGCGACTCCATGACTATCTGGCGCGCTATCCCGCGATGCGAAGGGGCGAGTCCGGCCTGTTCGAGCTCGAGGACGGCAGCGAGTATCAAGTCTGCGCCCTGAGGCGTACTCAGCTCAACAGCAACTATCGCGACGCATACCTCAGCGCTGCGCTGGCCTCGGTCCCGGACTGGCCCTTCCCGGAGGGTGAACCGTGGTTCACAGGCTATGCGTCGGGCCCCAGGTGGCTGGAGGTTCCCGGAGCCGGCCGAATCCGGGTCCGGGACGCAGGGCTCCAGATTGATTTGGACGAGCCGTCCCGGCTCAGGCCGGAGTCCGTCGTCCAGCTCCAGCGGCCGCTCACCAGACGAGGGGAGAACCCCGCCCCGGACGAGGGAGCCCTGGGTGTCCCTGTGCCCTTCCAGGTCCTGCCAGGAGGTCGAGTCGTGGACTCGGTGGACCGCGTCGCCCTCATCGTTGACGTGATCTCCCGCCTCTCGGCCATGGGCGGTGACTGACAGCATTCTCCTTCAGCGGCTCACTCCGCGGAGAGCCGCCCGTCCACCATGGTCAGGGTGCGGTCCGTGGCGGAGAGGAACTCGTGGTCGTGTGTGACCATGAGCGTCGCCACCTGCTCCTCGCGGGTCAGCGTGCCCAGCAGGTCCACGACGGCGGCCGAACGCTCGCGGTCCAGGGCGGAGGTGGGCTCGTCCACGAGCAGCAGCGTTGGCGAGGCCATGAGCGCGCGCACGATGTTCACGCGCTGCCGCTGGCCGCCCGAGAGCTGGTGCGGGCGCTTGCCGGCCTGGTCGGCCAGGTCGACGCGCTCGAGCAGCTCCAGGGCCCGCGCCCTGGCGGCCTTGCGGTCCGCGCGGGTGGCGTCGCGGTCCAGGTGCACGGTCAGCTCGAGCTGCTCGGCGGCGGTCAGGGACGGGATGAGGTTGGGCTGCTGGAAGATCGTGCCGATCTCCTGGCCGCGCAGCGCGGTGCGCTCCTTCCGGGACAGTCCGGCCATCTCGCGGCCAGCCACGGACACGCTGCCGGAGGTGGGCGTCACGAGGCCCGCGGCCACCGCCAGCAGGGAGGACTTGCCGGAGCCGGACGGGCCGACCATCGCGGTGAACGTGCCGGGGAGCAGGTCCAGGCTCACCTCGTCCAGGGCACGCAGCACGCCGCGCTCGCCGTCCGGGTACTCCAGCACGAGGTCGCGCACGGACAGCGCGGGGGTGGCGTCGGCCGCGGCGGCCGGGGTGCGGAGGGCGTCGAGGTCGGCCTGCGGGGCGGTGAGGGTGGTCATGGGGAGGTCCTTTCTCCAAGCGGGGGCGAGGCGGAGCCGAGGAGGACGACGGCGTCGGGCGGCGCCGTCGTCGGAGGCGGTCAGTTGCCGCCGAGGGCGACCAGCGGGTCGATCCGGGTGACGCGGTAGACCGCGATGACGGCGGCGAGCATGCCGAGCACGAGGACCCCGGCGGCGGGCACCGCGGTGGTGGCCCACGAGAGCTCGAACGGGACGGCCCGCCCCGCGAACGCGCCGACCACGGCGGCCAGCCCGGTGCCCACGGCTACGCCCCCGACGAGCACGAACGCGGCCTGCGCGAGCGAGTCCTTCAGCACCCAGCCGTTCGAGCCGCCGAGGGCCTTGAGCACCGCGATGTCGCGGGTGCGCTGCACCGTCCAGATGGACAGGAACGCGATCACCACGAGCGCCGAGATGCCGTACAGGAAGCCCTGCATGGTCATCAGGGAGCCGTTCTCGGACCGGTAGCTGGGCAGGGCGGCGTAGGAGCCCTTCACGGTCTCGGCGACGGTGCCCGCGGCGTCGTCACCGGCGGCGGCCACGGCGTCGACGTCGGCGCCGGCGTCGAAGCGCACCAGGCCGGCGGTGCCGAGCACCGCGTCGTCGGCGGTGTGCGAGATGGCGTTCCAGTCCTCGAGCGCCAACCACGTCACGGGGGAGTGGGAGTAGTACTCGGTCGGCACGACGTCGGCCACGGTGTACACGAAGCCGGAGACCGCGACGGCGTCACCCGCCTGCGCGTGGAGGGAGTCGGCCACGTCCTGGCTGAGCACGATCTCCCCGGGCTCGACGCCGGTCGGCGCGTCGGAGCCGCCCGGGGTGAGACCGATGAACGCGGTGGTGGCCACGCCGGTGGTGGGCTCGCCGGACACGTCTGCGCGGCCGTGCGGGTCCGTGTCCACGGGGTGCTCGAGGCCGATGGCCCGGCCCTGGCTCACCCCGAGCGGCTCGACGGAGGCCACGCCGTCCGTGGCCGCCCACGCGTCGCGCTGGGCCACGGAGAACTCGGACTGGGTGAACGACGCGGTGGGCTCCTGGCCCGCCGCGCCGCCGAAGACCAGACGCTGCACGCCCTGCTCGCCGAGGCGGTCGATCGCGGCGGTGTTCTGCCCGCCCAGACCGGCCGTGAGGCCGGAGAGCATGACGAGCAGCAGGCTGATGAGGGCCACCACGGAGCCCATGAGGGCGAACCGTCCGGTGGCGAAGCGGAGGTCGCGGAGTGCGAGGAACACGGGGCGCGTCCTTTCCTGACGAGGCCTGTCCTGAGGTTGCCTCCACGGTCTCGCGCGGGCAGGGGTCGCCACATCGTCCGCGGTGGCTGGACCCGGTCAACCGAATGGTTGATCCCGGCGGCGCACCGGCGCGGCCCCGGGGCCGCGGGCCGTTGTCGCGTCCGGGGCGCGCCCTAGGGTGGAGCCATGTCCGCCGCCCCCCGCACCGCCGCGCCCACCGAGACCGGCACCACCGCCGTGCTCGCCGGCCTGCGCGTGGCCCTGCACGTCACGTTCGCCGCGCTGCTCACCGTGGGGCTGGCGCGCGCGCTCGCGGACCGGTCCCCGGACGCGTCCGGTCCGTTCCCGGCCACCACCCTGGTGCTGCTGACCGCCGCGCTGGCGGGCGTCTACCTGGCCGGGACCGTGCTGGAGCGGCGCCGGTGGACCCGGGGCGACGACGTCGGCCGCGGTCCGGCGGTCGCCTGGCTGGCCCTGGTGCTGCTGCTGTGGGGCCTGCTCGTGGCCCACCACGGCGACTTCGCGTGGGTCGCCTTCCCCCTCTTCTTCGTCGTCCTGCACGTGGTCGACCGGGTGACCCGGCAGGCGTGGGTGCGCCACGTGGTCGGGCCCGCCCTGGTGGTGGCGATGGCCGCCGTCGTGGTGGCCGGGATGGCGGCGGGCGCCGGCGGCGTGCGGGTGCCGGCCGTGATCGGTCCGCTGGTGGGCGCCGCCGTGGCCGTGGTGCTCTCCGAGGCGTACCGCGCCCTGCACGCCGAGTCCGAACGCCAGCGCGCCGTGGCCGAGCAGCTGCGCGCCGCGCAGGCCGAGCTCGCGCGCACCGAGCATCGGGCGGGGGTGAGCGCCGAGCGGGAGCGGCTCGCCCGCGAGATCCACGACACCCTCACCCAGGGGCTGGCCTCGATCGTGCTGGTCTCGCGCGCGGCCCAGGACGCGCTCGACGCCGCCGACCCCGCCCTCGCCCGGCAGCGCATGGAGACCGTGCGCGCCACGGCTGCCGAGAACCTCGCCGAGTCCCGCCGGTTCGTCCGCGACCTGCGCGGCACCGGGGCGCCGTCCCTCGTGGAGGCGCTCGAGCGCGCGGTCGCCGGGTTCGTCGACCGGCAGGCCGCCGCCGGGACGCCCGTGGCCGCGGACGTCGAGGTCGTGGGCGAGCCGGTCGCGGTCGCCGAGGCCGTGGAGACCGCCGTGCTGCGGGCCGTGCAGGCATCCCTGGCAAACGTCGGCGCCCACGCGGGCGCCCATCGCGCCCGCGTCACGCTGGGCTACCTCGGGGACGAGCTGACGGTGGACGTGGCCGACGACGGCGCGGGGTTCGACCCGGCCGTCGTCGCGGCCCGCACCCGGGCCGGAGCCGCCGGCGCCGACTCGGGGGCGGGGACCGGCGTGGGACTGGCGAGCGTGCGCGAGCGTCTCGCTGCGGTGGGCGGCGAGGCCACCGTCGAGTCGGCCCCCGGCGAGGGCACCGTGGTGGCGCTGCGGGTGCCGCTGGTCGCCGCCGGGGCCGGCCGGGGCGCGGATCCCGAGCAGACCGAGAGCGAGGAGACCGCATGAGCGTGCGCGTGATGCTGGTGGACGACCACCCCGTGGTGCGGGCGGGGGTGCGGGCCGTTGTCGAGGCACACCCGGACCTGAGCGTGGTGGCCGAGGCCGCCGACGGGGCGGAGGCGATCGGCGTCCTGGAGGCGGGCGAGCCCGCGGTGGACGTGGTGCTGATGGACCTGCAGATGGGCGCGGGCATGGACGGCGTGACCGCCACCCGCGCGGTGCGGGAGCGGTGGCCGGGGGTGCAGGTGCTGATCCTGACGACCTTCGACACGGAGGCGGACATCCTCGCGGCCGTGAACGCGGGCGCCGCCGGCTACCTGCTCAAGGACGCCCCGAGCGAGGAGATCGCCTCGGCGGTGCGGCAGGCGGCGGCGGGACGCAAGGCGCTGGCCCCGCAGGTCGCGGCCACGCTGATGGGGCGCATGTCCGGCGGCTCCGAGGTGCTGTCCGAGCGGGAGATCGAGCTGCTCGAGCTGATCGCGCGGGGCGCCACGAACAAGGTGGCCGCGAAGGAGCTGTTCATCTCCGAGGCCACTGTGAAGACGCACCTGGTGCACATCTTCCAGAAGCTCGGCGTGGACAACCGCACCCGCGCCATCGACGAGGCCCGGCGACGGCGCATCATCCGCTGACGCGCAGGCCGGGGCGGCCGGCCCCCGCGGACCCGGTCCTGCTCAGCGGCGCCGCACGTACCGGGTGATCACCGCCGCGGCGACGGCGGCCAGCGCCAGCACGCCGAGCGCGGCGGGCAGGCTGAGGTCGCCGCGCTGGACACCGAACCCCCGCAGCGTCCAGAAGACGATCAGGGCGCACGTGAACATCACGCCGACGAACGTCCAGACCGTTCGCAGCCCGGTTCCCAGCCCCGCACCGGGCCGGTGGCGGGGGTCACGGGGGTCACCGTCGTCGCCGGGCTGACCGTGGTGGAGGGGAGGCATCGTCATGCGCTCCACCGTAGGGGCCACGGGCCGGGCCGGGCCAGGGCCACCGCGTAGGCTTGAGGCTCGTGAAGACCCTTGTGCTCGGCAACGGCGGCCGCGAACACGCGCTGCTCACCGCCCTCTCCCGTGATCCGCAGGTCAGCGCCCTCCACGCGGCGCCCGGCAACGCCGGCATGGCCGACCTCGCCACCCTCCACGCCGTCGAGGCCACCGACCCGGCCGCCGTCGTGGAGCTCGCGAGCGAGCTGGGGGCCGACCTCGTCGTCGTCGGTCCCGAGGCCCCGCTTGCCGCCGGCGTCTCCGACGCCCTGCGCGAGGCCGGGTTCGCCGTGTTCGGCCCCTCGCAGGCGGCCGCGCAGCTCGAGGCGTCCAAGGCCTTCGCCAAGGAGGTCATGGCCGCCGCGGGCGTGCCCACCGCCGGCTCCCGCGTGTGCACCACCGCCGCGGAGGCCGCCGCCGCCCTCGACGAGTTCGGCGCCCCGCACGTCGTCAAGGACGACGGTCTGGCTGCGGGCAAGGGCGTCGTGGTCACCTCCGACCGCGCCGAGGCCCTCGCCCACGCCGAGGCCTGCTTCGCCGCCGGCGGCACCGTGGTGATCGAGGACTTCCTGGACGGCCCCGAGGTCTCCCTCTTCGTGATCTGCGACGGCGAGGACGCCGTCGCCCTCACCCCCGCCCAGGACTTCAAGCGCATCCACGACGGCGACGCCGGCCCCAACACCGGCGGCATGGGCGCGTACACGCCGCTGCCGTGGCTGCCCGAGGGCTTCACGGACGAGGTCATGGACCGCGTGGCCCGCCCCGTGCTCGCCGAGATGGCCCGCCGCGGCACCCCGTTCACCGGCGTGCTGTTCTGCGGCCTGGCCGTGACCGCCAAGGGCGTGGAGGTCATCGAGTTCAACGTGCGCTTCGGCGACCCCGAGACCCAGGCCGTGCTCGCCCGCCTCGAGACGCCCCTGGGCGGGCTGCTCGCCGACGCCGCGGCCGGCCGGCTCGGCGCGGACCGTCGGCTCGAGTGGAGCGACGACGTCGCCGTGGACGTGGTCATGGCCTCGGCCGGCTACCCGGCCTCCTCCTCGCGGGGCGACGTGATCACCGGGCTGGCCGACGCGGCCGCCCTCGAGGGCGTGCACGTGATCCACGCCGGCACCGCGGCGTCCGGTGAGGACGTGGTGACGGCGGGCGGCCGGGTGCTGGCCGTCGTCGGGCGCGGGACGGACCTGGCCCAGGCGCGGCAGCGGGCCTACGCGGGCGTCGAGCGCATCCGGTTCGACGGCGCCCAGTGGCGCACGGACATCGGACTCAAGGCCGAGCGCGGCGAGATCACCGTGCCCGAGTCGGAGGGAGCGAAGTGAGCGGTGAGCGCGTGGGGTTCACGGGGGCCGAGGCCCTCGAGCTGCCGGGCTGGCGGCACGTCTACTCGGGCAAGGTGCGGGACCTGTACGAGCCCGCCGACGCCGAGCCGGGACGGTCCGCGACGCTGCTCGTGGTGGCCTCCGACCGGATCAGCGCCTACGACCACGTGCTGGAGCCGCCGATCCCGGACAAGGGCGCCATCCTCACCCGGCTGACCCTGTGGTGGTTCGAGAAGCTGGCCGAGGGCTACAACGGGGCCCACGCCGAGCCGGTCGAGCACCACGTGGTGAGCACGGACGTGCCCGCAGCCGTGGCCGGGCGGGCGATGATCGTCAAGCGCCTGGACATGTTCCCCGTGGAGTGCATCGCCCGCGGCTACCTGACCGGCTCCGGCCTGGCCGAGTACCGCGCGTCGGGCACGGTGGCCGGCCTGCCGCTGCCCGCCGGTCTCGTGGACGGCTCGCGGCTCGACCCGCCGATCTTCACGCCGTCCGCGAAGGCCGAGGTCGGCGAGCACGACGAGAACATCACGTTCGAGCAGATGGTCGAGCGCGTGGGCACCGAGGCCGCCGAGCGCCTGCGGTTCCTCACCCTGGACCTGTACGCGCGCGCCGAGGCGATCGCCCGCGAGGCGGGCATCATCCTGGCGGACACGAAGGTCGAGTTCGGCGTGGACCCGGCCACCGGCCAGGTGGTGCTGGGCGACGAGGTCCTCACCCCGGACTCCTCCCGGTTCTGGGACGCCGAGGACTACGAGCCCGGCCGCACCCAGGCGAGCTTCGACAAGCAGTTCGTCCGCGACTGGCTCACGGGCCCCGACTCCGGCTGGGACAAGACCAGCGGGGAGGCCCCGCCGGCGCTGCCCGCCGACGTCGTGGCCAAGACCCGCGACCGCTACGTGGAGGCGTACGAGCGCCTGACGGGTCGCCCCTTCGACGCCTGACCCGGACTTTCGAACGTGGGATAGGCCCTCTCTCACGTTCGAAAGTCCCCATTCGCCCGATTTCACGTTCGAAAGTCCGGGGAGGGGCGGGGCGGGGCGGCTCCTGCACAGGGGCCCGGCCCCGCACAGGAGGGGGTCGGACGCCCGCCCACGACGACGGCGCCCGCATCCTGGCCGCATGCCACGCCGCCCCGCACCCCTTCCGCCAGCCCTCGCCGGCCGCGTCTTCACCCGGCGCGAAGCCCTGGACCGCCTCTCCCTCTCCTCCGACCGGCTGCGCAGCCTCGACCTGCGCCAGGTCACCCACGGGGCACACCGCGCGGTCGTCGACGTGCCGGGGTCGTGGGCCGCGCTCGGATACCCCCGCCCCGTGGCGGCCCTGCCGCCGGAGGAGGCCGCTGTCGTGGTGGCTCTGACCCGTGGGGTCGCCTCGCATCTGACGGCGGCGCGGCTGCACGGGCTCGTCCTGCCGTGGTGGGCCGAGGAGGACACACGGGTGCACGTGAGCCGGCCGCACCGCACGGGTCGGACGGGGCGCGCGGGCGTCGCCTGCCACGGACGCACGGTGCCGGCCGAGGACCGCGTGGAGGTGCACGGGGTCCCGGTCACCTCGCTCGAGCGGACGTGGGTGGACCTCTGCTCCCTGCTGCGGCCGGATCAGGTGGCGGACGCCGTCGTCGCGGGGGACGCGCTCGTGAACCGTCCGTGGGTGGACGGGTCCCGACTCCCGCCGCGCACGACGGCGTCGCGGCTCTCCGCGGCGCTGGAGCGGGCGGGCCGGTTCAAGGGCGTGCGGGTGGCTCGGGCCGCGCTGGCGCTGATCCGGGTGGGGGCGGACTCGCCTCCGGAGACGCGACTGCGGCTGGCGCTCCTCGACGCCGGCCTCCCCGAGCCGCGCCTGCAGGCGCAGCTGGTCTCACCGGCGGGGGAGCGGACCGACGCGGACATGGTGGTCGAACGGTCCCGCGTGGCCCTCCACTACGACGGCGGCCACCATCGCACGCCGGAGCAGCAGCGACGCGACGCACGGCGGGACCGTCTCTGGCAGGAGGCCGGCCACCTGTCCATCACGGTGATGGGCGCCGACCTGGCCGAGGACTTCCGGACCGTGGTGGCCGCCGTCGTCCGCCACGACCGGGCCGCGCGGGCGACCTCCACCATCTCCGCTCCCGCCCCCGCCGCAGGACTTTCGAACGTGAAATCGGGCGAATGGGCACTTTCGAACGTGGGATAGGCCCTCTCTCACGTTCGAAAGTGCCCGGCCCGGGGCCCATCAGGCGAGCGAGTCCTCCCAGGACCGGTGCAGCGCCGCGAACCGGCCGTCGGCCGCCACGAGCTCGGCAGGGCTGCCGTCCTCGACGATCCGGCCGTCGTGCATCACGAGCACCCGGTCGGCGGTCTCGACGGTGCTGAGCCGGTGGGCGATGATCAGCGCCGTCCGGTTCCCCAGCAGCCGCTCCAGCCCGGCCTGCACGAGCCGCTCGCTCGGCAGGTCCAGCGACGACGTCGCCTCGTCCAGGATCAGCACGGCGGGGTCCGCGAGGAACGCCCGCGCGAACGACACGAGCTGCCGTTGCCCCGCGCTCAGCCGCCCGCCGCGCTTGGCGACGTCGGTCGCGTAGCCCTCGGGCAGCCCCAGGATGAAGTCGTGCGCCCCCACCGCCCGGGCGGCCGCCTGGATCTCGGCCTCGGTGGCGTCGGGCCGGCCGAGGGCGATGTTCTCCGCGATCGACCCGGAGAACAGGAATGCCTCCTGCGTCACCATCACCACGTTGCGCCGCAGATCCGCCTGGCTGAGCTCGCGCAGCTCCACCCCGTCCAGCGTCAGCGAGCCGGTGGACACGTCGTAGAACCGGGCGATGAGCTTGGCCAGCGTCGACTTGCCCGCGCCCGTCTGGCCCACCACGGCCACGGTCTGCCCGGCCGGGATCACGAGGTCGAACTCCGGCAGCACCACCCGGTCCGGCCCGTAGCTGAACACCGCGTCCCGGAACTCCACCCGCCCGGACGCCACGCCCGCCCCCGGCGCGTCGGCCCCGGGCAGCGGCGTGGGCTCGGCGGCCTCCACCACGGTGGGCTCCTCCTCGAGCAGGCCGGAGACCTTCTCGAGCGCCGCCGTCGCGGACTGCAGCGACGAGTAGAACATCGCCACCATCTCCATGGGCTGGAACACGCGCCGCCCGGCCAGCAGGAGCGCCACGAGCACCCCCACCTCGAGGTCGCCGTCGAGCACGCGCAGGCCCCCGGTCACGAGCAGCGCTGCCACCGTCAGGTTGCCCGTCGCCACGAGCACCGGCTGCAGGATGCCGAACAGGTTGAGCGTGGCCACCATGTCGTCCCGGTAGGCCGTGGCCAACTCGCGGTACCGCGCGTCGTTGTCCCGTTCCCGTCGGAAGGCCTGCACCGCGCGGATGCCGGTCATGGTCTCCACGAAGTGCACGATGGACCGCGCCGAGGACACCCGCGACCGCCGGTACGCCTCCTCGGACCGCACCTGGTACCAGCGCGTCACGATCGCCACCGGCACGGCCGCGCCCAGCAGCACGAGGAACGACGGCGGGTCCAGCAGCAGGATGGACGCCGCGGTGAACGACATGAACATCAGCCCGGACACGAGCGAGGACACGCCCTGGTCCAGCAGCTCCCGCAGCGCCTCCAGGTCTGAGGTCTGCCGCGAGATCACCCGCCCGGACGTGTACCGCTCGTGGAACCCGAGGCTCAGCCGCTGCGTGTGCCGGAACACGCGCAGCCGCAGGCTCAGCAGCATGGCCTGGCTCGCCCGCGCGGTGAGCCATGTGTACGCCCCCAGGAGGCCGCCGGAGATGAGGGCCGCCGCCACGTACGCCCCGCCCACGGGGACGAGGACGGGCCAGACGGACTCGCCGGCCCGCACGGCCTCGACGACGCGCGGCAGCTCCGCGTCGATCGCCCAGGCGATGATCAGCGGCCCGGCCGCCCGCGCCGCGTTGGACACGAGCACGAAGACCACGGTGAGCAGCAACGTCCCCCGGACCGGCCGCGCGAGCTCGCCGAGCAGGCGGAAGGACCGGCGCCGGATGTGGCGGCGCTCCGCGCGGGTGTAGTCGAGGTCCTCTTCGGCCCCCACGCCGCGCACGCGGCTCACATCGGCGGCGCTCATGCCTGCTCCTCCGGTCGGCTCGAGATGATGTGCCGGTACACGGCGCTGCGGGCCAGCAGTTCGGGGTGCGTCCCCACGTCGGCGATCCGCCCGTCCGCCAGCACCGCGACCCGGTCCGCGAGGGCCACGGTGGAGGGACGGTGCGCCACGATCAGGGTGGTCGTCCCGTCGAGGACCTCGCGCAGGCGCGCGGTCACGGCCTCCTCGGTGCGCACGTCGAGGGCGGAGAGGGGGTCGTCCAGCACGAGCACGTCCGGGCGCGCCGCGATCGCGCGGGCGAGGGCGATCCGCTGGCGCTGTCCGCCGGAGAGGCTGAGGCCCTCCTCGCCGATCTCGGTCTCGACGCCGTCCGCCAGGTCCGCCACGAAGCCCGCCTGCGCGGTCTCGAGCGCGAGGTCGAGCAGGGCGTCCGCCGCGGGGGAGTGGAGGCCGTCCGCGAGCACGTCCGCCGGGGCGCCGAGCAGCACGTTCTGCCGGATGGTCGCGGAGAACAGCGTGGCGTCCTCGAACGCCACGGACACCCGCCGGCGCAGCTCCTCGAGCGGCATCCGGCGCACGTCCACCCCGTCCACGCAGACGGAGCCCGCCGTGACGTCGAGCAGCCGGGGGACCAGCTGCAGCAGCGTCGACTTGCCGGCGCCGGTCGCGCCGACCAGGGCCATCGTCTCGCCGGGCACCAGCTCGAGGTCGACGCCGTCGAGCAGGTCGCGCTCCCCGCGCTCCGGGTCCGCGTCCGGCCAGCGGAAGCGCACCCCGTGGAACGCGAGCGCGCCGGTGGTCGGGGGCACGACGGCGGCCTCCCCGGTGGGCGAGGCGATGTCCACGGGCGTGGCGAGCACGTCCACGTGGCGGTCGATCGCCGTGCGGGCCGAGAGGGTCATGCCCATCAGCTGGCCCACCGACTCGACCGGTCCGGCCAGCACGGCCGCGGTGGCGAAGTAGGCGGCGAGCGCGCCCACCGTCAGCTCCCCGGTCGCCACGAGCCACAGGCCCAGGGCGAGGCCCAGGCCCAGCACCGTCTCCGGCAGGGCCACGATCAGCGCGATGAACCGAGCCAGCACGGACGCCTTGTGCACCTCGGTGCCCTGCAGCGTGCGGGCGCGCCCGCGGAAGCCGTCGAGGGCGTGCGCGCCGCGGCCGAACGCCTTGAGGACGCGGATGCCGTGCACCGACTCCTCGACGGACGTGGCGAGGTCCCCGGCCTGGTCCTGGGAGAGCCGGGACGCGGCGCGGAAGTCGTTGCGGAACCCGAACGACGCCCACATGATCGGCACGGCCGCGGCGAGGTAGAGCAGGGCCAGCTGCCAGGACAGCAGGAACAGCAGGACGAGGCCGACGGTGATGGTCACCACGTCCACCACGAGCATGACCGAGCCGAACGCGATCCACCGCCGCAAGAGCGAGAGGTCGCCCTGGGCCCGGGAGAGCAGCTGCCCCGAGGGCCACGCGTCGTGGAACGCCACCGGCAGGCGCTGGAGCCGTTCGAACAGGGCGATGCGCGCCCGGTTCTCCACCCCGGCGGCCGGCGGGAGGATGAAGTACCGGCGCAGGCCGATGAACGCGGCCTCGGCGAGGCCGAGCACGGTGAGCAGGCCGGCGGCCCGCCACACGTCCGCGCGGGAGTCGGGGGAGGAAGGCCGGGCGAGCACGGTCTCCGTGAACACGGTGTCCACGAGCAGGTGGATGACCTGCGGGATGGCCAGGGCCACGAGGCCCGCCGCCATGGCCGAGGCGAGCCCGAGCACCCAGCGCGCCCGCACGCCCTCGAGGTACGGTGCGATCCCGCCCAGGGCGTCACGCAGGGACGAGGCGCCGGGAGAGGTGGTGCGGGTCACGGGGCTCCACTGTACCCGCGGCCCCGGACGGGACAGGCGGCTCAGCCCCGCGGGACCAGGTCCAGCACCACGGCCTCGGGCCGGCACGCGAACCGCACGGGCGCGGACGGCGCGGTCCCCAGGCCGGCCGACACCTCGAGCGGGACGGTCCGCCCCGCGGCCGTCCACGTCGAGACCCCGGAGGCCTGCCGGCGCGGCAGGTCGCAGTTGGTGACGAGCGCGCCGAGGAACGGCACGCAGACCTGCCCGCCGTGGGTGTGGCCGGCGAGCAGCAGATCGGCGCCGTCGACGGTCATGGCGTCCAGCACGCGGCGGTACGGGGCGTGGGTGACGCCCAGCCGGAACCGCCCGTCGCCGCCGGGCCGCCCGGCGCCGTCGTCGTGTGCGGGGCCGGGGAAGCCGGCCCAGGCGTCCAGACCGAGGTGCGGGTCGTCGGTGCCGGCGGCGAGGACCTCGAGCGTGGTCCCGGCGCGGGTCGGCACGGCCAGGGCGACGCCCCGGTTCGTCAGGTCGGCCCAGCCGGCGGCGCGGAACGCGCCGAACAGGACGTCGGAGGGAAGCCGGGGCCGGTCCGCGTCCATGCGCGAGGGGCCCGCGAAGTACCGCAGGGGGTTGGCCGCCTTGGGCGCGTAGTAGTCGTTGGAGCCGGGCACGAACACGCCCGGCCGCGCCAGCAGCGGCCCGAGCGCGTCGAGCACGAGCGGCACCGACGCCGCGGCGGACACGTTGTCCCCCGTGTTGACCACGAGGTCAGGCTCGAGTACATCCAATCCGCGCAGCCACGCCCGCTTGGCCCGGTGCCGGGGCAGCAGGTGGATGTCCGAGAGGTGCAGCACCCGCAGCGGCGCCGACCCGGCCGGCAGTACGGCCAGTCGGTGCGTGCGCACCGTCCGGGCCTCGGCCTCGACGAGGCCCCAGGCCAGGCCGAGGCCCGCCGTCGTGGCCATCCCGACGGCGGCAGGCGCTGCGGAACGGAGCATGCGGCGGGTGCGGGAGGCGGCGGGGCGCATCGCGGTCAGTAGCCCGGGACCGCCTCGGGCAACGGCCCGCCCCGGTCCAGGTCGTCGATGTGGAACTGGCGTCCGTCCGGGTGCTCGCCGGCCTCGCCCGGGTCCTCCGACTGCGGGCCGTCCCACTCGGGCAGTTCACCCGGCGGGAACTTCTCCTTGGCCAACTGGTTGTACTCGAGCCAGGACGGGCCGTTGATGGAGGTCGAGTAGAACGGGTTGCGGACCTCGCCGTTGACGGTCTCGCCCGTCATGGTCTTCAGGTTGTTGTAGCGGCCGGTCCACACGGCGGTGGCCAGCTTGTTGGTGAACCCGACGAACCACGTGGAGGACACGTTGTCGTTCGTGCCCGTCTTGCCGCCGAACTCGTAGCCGGCGCCCTCCTCGGCGATGTTGAAGCCGCCGATGTGGCGCAGGACCGGCATCAGCTCCCGGACGTGGTCCGGGTCGATGACCTGGTCGCACTGCGGGTCGGCGACGTCGTACTGGTTGCCGACGGTGTCCGTGACCTCCAGGATGGCGCGCGGCTCGCAGTACAGGCCGTTCGCGGCGATGGCGGCGTACGCGCCGGCCAGGGAGAGCGGGGCCACCGAGTCCTTGCCGAGCAGGAAGGACGGGTCGTCCGGCTGCAACGGGGAGCTGTCCAGGGCGCGGGTGACGCCCAGCTGGGTGGTGAGGCTCGTGATGTCGCACAGATCCAGCTGGTACGCGGTGGCGACGGTCGGCGTGTTCACCGACCAGAAGAGGCCCTCGTCCACGCGCACCTGCCGCAGCATGCCCGGGACCACGTTCTTGAACTGCCAGGTGCCGCCGACCGTGGTGTAGCCGCCCGGGCGGCACGAGGCAGCGAACCGCGTGCCCGTGGGGTAGACGTTCCGGGAGGCGTCCACGGAGTCGACCAGGCGGTTGCCGTTGCGCAGCCACGTCAGTGCCACGAAGGGCTTGAGCGTGGAGCCGGCCTGGAAGCCCTGGCCGCCACCCCACTGCTTGTCCACGTTGAAGTTCAGCGAGGTGTGGCCGAGCTCGTCCTGGATGGCGTACTCGGTGTTCTGGGCCATGGTGCGGATGTTGCCGGTGCCGGCCTCCACCGAGGTGAGCGCGTGGCCGGCGCCCAGCGACTCGTTGTTGGGCACCGAGGCGCGCAGGTTCTTCTCGGTCTCCTTCTGGAGCGTCGAGTCGATCGTCGTGCGGATGGTGAGCCCGCCGCGGTCCAGCAGGGCCTGGCGGGACTGGACGTCCGGGCCGAACGTGGGGTCGGCGAGGATCTGCCGCTCCACGTAGTCGCAGAAGTAGGTGCCGAACTTGGCGTAGAGGCAGCCCGAGGGGCGGGACTCCATGACCACCTCCATCGGCTGGGCGACGGCGTGGTCGTACTCCTCCTGGGAGAGGTAGCCGTTGTCCTTCATCGCGTTCAGCACGAGGTTGCGCCGCTCCGTGGCCTCCTCCGGATTGCGGGCCGGGTCGAACCGGGTGGGGGACTGGACCATGCCGGCCAGCGTGGCGGCCTCCCAGCTCTCCAGGTCGGCGGCGGACTTGCCGAACACGTACTGCGAGGCGGCCTCGACCCCGTAGGCACGGCCGGAGAACAGCACGATGTTGAGGTAGCCCTCGAGGATCTCGTCCTTCGACATCTGCTTCTCGACGGCGACCGCGAGCTTGATCTCCTTGACCTTGTCCGCGATGTTCTTGGAGCCGGAGAGCGTGAGGCGGGAGTCGCCGCGGATCTGCTGCACGTTCACCAGCATGTTGTTCACGAACTGCTGGGTGAGGGTGGAGGCGCCCTGCGTGGAGTCGGAGGTGGCGTTGTTCACGGTCGCGCGGATGAGGCCTCGTGCGTCCACGCCCTCGTGCTCGTAGAAGCGCTCGTCCTCGATGGCCACGATCGCGTGCTGCATGTGCTCCGAGATCTCGTCCAGCGGGACCGGGGTGCGGTTCTCCTCGTAGAAGACGGCGATCTCCTCACCGTCCTCCGACAGGATGCGCGACGGGACGGAGACCGGCTCCGCGGGCAGCTCGTCCGGCAGCTCCTCCAGCATCTCCCGGCCCGACGCGGCGGCGACACCGGCCAGGCCCGCGACGGGCAGCAGGAGGGCCGCCACGAGCAGGCCGGCCACCGCCGAGAGGCCCACGAAGGCG
Source organism: Micrococcus luteus (assembly GCF_022664405.1). NCBI lineage: Bacteria > Bacillati > Actinomycetota > Actinomycetes > Micrococcales > Micrococcaceae > Micrococcus > Micrococcus luteus. Next base: position 138,897 of record NZ_JAKRLB010000005.1, read on the forward strand.
AGGAGGCGGCCGAGAGCGCTCGAGGGGGCGGGGAAGCGGGTCGTGCGGGAGGCCATGGGCGCGAGTGTAGCGCGGGCACCTGGGACCTCTTCCGGGGTCCGCGCCGGTGGCTAGGGTGGGTCCCATGACTCAGCAGACGCAGTGGGAGTACGCCACGATCCCCCTCCTCATCCACGCGACCAAGCAGATCCTCGACCAGTGGGGCGAGGACGGCTGGGAGCTCGTCACGGTGATCCCGGGCCCCGAGGGGAACAACCCCGTGGCCTACCTCAAGCGTCCGAAGGCGGCGTGAACGTGACGGCGCAGTCCTCGGCCCCCACCTGGGGCGACGGCGCCGTCGCGGCCCGCCTCGCGGCGCTCGGCATCGACCGACCCGCCGTCGCGGCGCCGGTCGGCTCCTACGTCCCGGCCCTGCTTGACGGCGACCTCGTGCTGACCTCAGGCCAGCTCCCCTTCGTGGCCGGCGCCCTGCACGCCACCGGCAAGGTGGGCGCGGAGGTCACCCCCGAACGCGCCCAGGAGCTCGCGCGGGCGTGCGCCGTGAACGCGATGGCCGCGGTGCACGAGCTGCTGGGGGACCTGGACCGAGTCGCCCAGGTCGTCAAGGTCGTCGGTTTCGTGGCCTCCGACCCCGCGTTCACCGGTCAGCCCGGCGTGGTGAACGGCGCCTCGGACGTGCTGGCCGAGATCTTCGGCGAGGTCGGCCGCCACGCGCGCTCCGCCGTCGGCGTGGCCGTGCTGCCCATGGACGCTCCCGTCGAGGTGGAGATCACCGTCCGTGTCCGCTGACCCGGCCGGCATGCTGCTGCCGGTCCCGGGGCAGGAGGAGGACCTCACCCGCCAGTGGCTGGACCGGCGCTTCCGCCAGGTCCGCCCGGCCCGGCCCGCGTCGTCCGTCGTCCTGGTGCGCGACGGCGACGACGGCCCGGAGGTCTTCCTCCGCCACCGCGCGGGACGCACCCCGCTCGGCCGCGTGGGCCTGCCCGGCGGCGCGCTCATCGAGTCCGACGCCGACTCCTGCCCGTGGTACGGGCCCGAGCCCTCCCAGTGGGCCCGCACGTTCGGGACCACGGACCGGCGGCGTGCGCGGCAGCACGTGGTGGCCGCCGTCCGCGAGCTCCACGACGAGGCCGGAGTGCTCCTCGCCGGCCGCTCCGACACGGACGTCGTGGCCACGGCGCGCATCGAGACCTGGGGCGGGGGCCGCAGCTCGCTCGAGGAGGGCTCGGAGAGCCTGCCCCGCCTGCTGGCCGCGCGCGGCCTCGGACTGCGCACCGACCTGCTGCGCCCCGTCATGCGCTGGCAATCCGCGCCCCACGTCCACCGACGCTTCGACACGGCCGTGTTCGCTACGACGACCCCACCGCTGCAGTCCGCGCCGACAGCAGAGGAACCCGGTCCCGAACTCCAGGCGTGGGTGCCCGCGCGTCGCGCGCTCGCCGGCCCGCTGCGGCTGCCCGGACCCGCCGGGGCGGAGGGCACGGCGCCCTTCGACCAGGTGGCGACCCCACTGACGCAGGTGATGGTGCGTCGGGTCGCGGCGCACCGGACGGCCGCCGCCTTCCTGCTCTCCGTCACGCCCTGTGCCCGGCGCGACCCCGTGCCGGAATACCACCTGGTCACCGAGGCCGGCGACGACGGCACCCCCCGGATGCGCGTGGAGCGGGCCACCCGGGACTGACCGGGGTGGCCCGCTCCACGGCGGCGGGGGCGTCAGCGCGAACGCTGGCGCAGACGCTGCAGGTCCAGGATCACCACGGCGCGGTTCTCCAGGCGGATCCAGCCGCGCTGGACGAACTCGGCCAGGGCCTTGTTCACGGTCTCGCGGGACGCGCCCACCAGCTGGGCGAGCTCCTCCTGCGTGAGGTCGTGCGCCACCAGCAGGCCGTCCGCGGCCGGCCGGCCGAAGCGGTCCGCGAGGTCCAGGAGCGCCTTGGCCACGCGGCCCGGCACGTCCGAGAACACCAGGTCCGCCAGGGACTCGTTGGTCTTGGACAGGCGCTGGGCCAGGGCCTGGAGCAGCTGGACCGACACATCCGGCGACGAGGCGATGGCGCGGCGCAGGTTCTCGTGGCGCAGACCGGCCAGGCGCGTGGCGGACACCGCGGTGGCGGTGGCGTTGCGCGGGGCGGGGTTGAACAGGGCCATCTCGCCGAAGATCTCGCCGGGGCCGAGCACGGCCACGAGGTTCTCGCGGCCGTCCGAGGCGGTGCGGCCGAGCTTGATCTTGCCGGACATGATCACGTACAGCTGATCGCCCTGGTCGCCCTCGTGGAACGCGGACGCGCCGCGGGAGAGCTCCACCTCGGTCAGCTCCGAGGTGAGGATGGCGAACACCTCGTCGTCCAGGTTGGTGAACAGCGGAGCCTTCCGCAGAACCTCGAGATCCATGTGTGCGTGTCCTCTCTGTGGCCAGTTCCTCACACCGCGGCGGAGGAGCCGCCCGGTTCACTGGCGTCCATTGTGCCCCATACCCCAGTGCGGGCCGATACCCTGGATCCTCCACCGGGTGCGCGGGCCGTCCCCGTGCGTGGCCGGTGCCGTCACATCCGAAGGAGGTCGCCCATGCCGCTGGGTCTGACGTGGCTGGACGTCCTGCTCATCGTCGCGCTCGCGATGCTCCTGGTCCAGGGTCACCGTCGCGGCCTGTGGGTGGTGCTGGGCAACCTCGTCGGCCTGGTCGGCGGCGCCGCGATCGCGTTCTACGCCCTGCCGGAGGTGGCGGAGTTCGTCACCGCGCCGCAGTGGCGGTGGGCCGCGCTGATCGCCACCCTCGTCCTGCTCGTGGCGGCGGGCCAGTACGTGGGCGCCGCAATCGGCGAGGCGATCCGGCTGCGCGTGAACCTGCCGGCCCTGCGACTCGTCGACCGCCTGCTCGGCGCGCTCGCCGCCGGTCTCGCGGGCGCCCTCGTCCTCTGGCTCGTGGCGTTCTCCATCGCGGCCTCCGGCTCCACCGCGGTCACCCGTGAGGTGAACCGCTCGCAGGTGATCACGGCGCTGGACACCGTGATGCCCGACTCGCTCCTGGCCTGGGCCGCCCGCTCGCGCTCCGCCGTCGCCGACCTGGACGTGCTGCCGGAGCTCGAGCTGCCCGCCCCCGTCCCGGAGTCCGACGACGGCATCCGTGCCGCCCCGGCCCCGGCCGCGACGCCGGCTCTGCCCTCGGCCGCCTCCTCCCCGTCCGACACCGCCACGTCCGCCCCGCCCCCGACGTCCGCCGCGCCGTCGGCCGCGACGACCGCCCCCGCCTCGTCGGCGTCGACGGCCGCCCCCTCGACTCCCGCCGCCTCCTCGGCGTCGGCCGCCGTCGTCCGGCTGACCGGCACGGCCGCGCAGTGCAGCCAGGTGCAGAGCGGCTCGGGCGTGGCCGTGGCCCCGGACCGCGTGCTCACGAACGCGCACGTGGTCCTCGGCGTGGACGCCCCCACCGTGACGGACCGCGCCCGCGGCGTGCATGAGGCGCGGATCGTCCACCTGGACACGGTGCACGACCTCGCCGTCCTGGCGGTCGACGACGCGGACCTGCCCGTCATGCCGGTCGGCGCCGAGCTGACGGGCGGCGCGTCGGCCTCCGTCCTGGGCTATCCCGACGGCGGCCCGTTCGCCTCCACCCCCGCGACCGTGCAGGCCGTCGGCGAGGTGCCGCTCGGCGACGTCCTGACCGGGGCCGCGAGCATGGTGGACGTGTACACCCTCGCGGCGGACATCCGCCACGGCTACTCGGGCGGCCCGGTGGTGGACACGGCCGGGAACCTGGCCGGTCTGGTGTTCGCCCGGGCCCCGGGCTCGGACGCCGTCGGCTACGCCCTGACGGCGGACACCATCGCCCCCGTCGTCGCCGCGGCCCCGGGGATGACGGCCACGGTCCCTTCGGGGGACTGCGTCCCGGGCGGCTGAGCCGGCGCCGCGCCACGCGCCTGATGCCCGCATTCCGGACCGGACTGTCCGGCAACGGCCCGTGTCGACTATTGTGTCCTCCGTCACACTCGAGTTTTCCCGACCCCCGGAGGTCCTGCATGTCCAGCACCGTCTCCGCGCCCGCGTCGGCGCCGAAGCGCACCCGGGAGGAGTTCACCGGCCGGTGGGCCTTCATCCTGGCGGCCATCGGCTCCGCCGTGGGCCTCGGCAACATCTGGCGCTTCCCCTACGTCGCCTATGAGAACGGCGGCGGCGCGTTCGTCATCCCCTACCTGATCGCGCTGCTCACCGCGGGCATCCCGCTGCTGTTCTTCGACTACGCGATCGGCCACCGCTTCCGCGGCTCCGCGCCGCTGGCGTTCCGGCGCCTGTCCCGGTGGACCGAGACCGTCGGCTGGTGGCAGGTGCTCATCTGCGTCGTCATCGCGATCTACTACGCCGCGATCATCGGCTGGGCGATCATGTACACCTGGTTCTCCGTGGACCAGCGGTGGGGCGACGACCCGGAGACCTTCCTCATGGGCGACTACCTGCAGGTCGCCGACGACCCGTCCCCGTCCTTCGACTTCGTCTCGGGCGTCTTCTGGCCCATGCTCGCCGTCTGGGTGATCACGCTGCTCATCATGGGCTTCGGCGTGCGCCGGGGCGTGGCCCTGGCCTCGATGGTCGGCATCCCGCTGCTCGTCGTGATGTTCCTGATCCTCGTCGGCATCGCCCTCACCCTGCCGGGCGCCGCCCAGGGCCTGGACGCGCTGTTCACGCCGAACTGGGCCGCGCTGGCGGACCCGGGCGTCTGGATCGCCGCCTACGGTCAGATCTTCTTCTCGCTGTCCGTCGGCTTCGGCATCATGATCACCTACGCCTCCTACCTCAACCGCCGCACGAACCTCACCGGCTCCGGCCTGGTGGTCGGCTTCTCCAACTCGGGCTTCGAGATCCTGGCCGGCATCGGCGTGTTCTCCGCCCTGGGCTTCATGGCGCAGGCCTCCGGCGTGTCCGTGGCCGAGGTGGCCGGCAGCGGCATCGGCCTGGCGTTCATCGCCTTCCCCACCCTGATCTCGCAGGCCCCGCTCGGCGCCCTGATCGGCGTGCTGTTCTTCGGCTCGCTCGTGGTCGCCGGCTTCACCTCGCTGATCTCGATCCTCGAGGTCGTCATCTCCGCCGTGAAGGACAAGCTCGGCTGGGGCCGCTGGACGGCCACGATCGTGGTGATCGGCCTGTCCGGGGTGGTCTCCCTCGCCCTGTTCTCCACCACCACGGGCCTGCAGATGCTGGACACCATGGACGCGTTCGCCAACAACTTCGGCATCGTGGGCGCGGCGCTCCTGTCGGTGCTCCTGGTCACCGGTGCGCTGGGCTCGGCCCGTCGCATCACGGCGCACCTCAACGCCGTCTCCTCCTTCAAGGTCGGCCGCGGGTACGTGCTGCTGATCGGCGTGCTCATGCCGATCGTGCTCGCCTACATCTGGCTCTCCTGGATCATGAAGGTGATCGCGGAGGGCTATGAGGGCTACCCGGGCGACTTCCTCGGCGTCTTCGGCTGGGGCATCGCGCTCGGCTCCGTCGCCCTGGCGATCCTGCTCTCCCTGATCCCGTGGTCCCGCAAGTCCAACCTCTACGCCGAGGACCTGGACAGCGAGATCCACGGCGACCTCATCCCGCACAACGCCGTGCCCGAGGGCACCGTCCCCACCGGCGCCCTGCCGGTGGTGCCCGCGGCCGCCACCCGGAAGGAGCTCTGACCGATGAGCACCGCAGCGATCGTCATGATGTCCCTGGCCATCCTCCTGGTGTGGGGCGGCCTCGCGGTCTCCGCCGTCCACCTGCTCCGCCACCCGGACGACTCCTCGGGCGACCTCGCCATCGAGGACGAACTGGCCCCCGCCGTGTGGGAGCGCGAGGATGGCCGTCTCGACGCACGGCACCGGTGAGTCGATGAGGGCCCCCGGTCCGTCCGCAGCGGCCCCGTCCGCGGCCTCGGTCGCCGACGGGGCCGCGGGCGTGGTCTCCGCCTCCCTGCCGGTCGTGGCGGTGGACGGGAGCCTGCCGGCCCCGCCCTACCGGCAGATCGTGGACGCGGTCCTGGCCGGCGTCGCCTCCGGATCCCTCGCCTGCGGGGACCGACTGCCGCCCGTGCGTGCGCTCGCGGCCGAGCTCGGCGTGGCACCGGGCACCGTGGCCCGGGCCTACAAGGAGCTCGAGGCGCACGGCACCATCCGCACCCGGGGGCGCGCGGGCACGTTCGTGGCCGCCTCGGCGGACGCCCGCGCGGACGCCGCGCACCAGGCCGTGCGCCGCTGTCTCGACACCCTGCTCGAACGCCTCGGCTACACGCCCGACGAGGCCGTGGAGCTGGTCCGGCGGGACGCGGCCGCCCGCGCCTGAGCCGGGCCCGCCCACCGACGACGCCGCCCCGGACCGCACACAGCGTGCGGACCGGGGCGGCGTCGTCGTGCCGGCTCAGGCCTTCGGGGCGAGCGTCTCCACGATGCGCTGCATGACCGTGGGGTCGGCCAGCGTGGTGGAGTCGCCCGGGTCGCGGCCCTCGGCCACGTCCTTGAGCAGACGGCGCATGATCTTGCCGGAGCGCGTCTTGGGCAGCTCGGGGACCACGAGCACGCGCTTGGGCTTGGCGATGGGGCCGATGTCCTTGCCCACGTGCTGCCGCAGCTCCTCCTCGACCTCGGCGACGTCGCGGTCGGCCGCGACGGCGACCGTGGTCAGCAGGACGAACGCGACGACCGCCTCGCCCGTGGTCTCGTCCTTCGCACCGACCACCGCGGACTCGGCCACGGACGGGTGCGCCACGAGGGAGGACTCGATCTCGGTGGTGGACAGGCGGTGACCGGAGACGTTCATGACGTCGTCCACGCGGCCCAGCAGCCAGATGTCGCCGTCCTCGTCGTAGCGGGCGCCGTCGCCGGCGAAGTACATGCCGGGGAAGCGGGACCAGTAGGTCTCCTTGAAGCGCTCCCGGTCGCCCCAGATGCCGCGCAGCATGGACGGCCACGGCTCGCGCACCACGAGGAAGCCCGCGCTCGTGTCCGTCATGGGCTCGCCGAGCTCGTCCACGACCTCCAGCACGACGCCGGGCACCGGCCTCTGGGCGGAACCGGGCTTGAGAGTGGTCACGCCGGGCAGCGGGGTGAGCATGTGGGCGCCCGTCTCGGTCTGCCACCAGGTGTCCACGATGGGGCAGCGGCCGGCGCCGATGACCTCGTGGTACCAGCGCCAGGCCTCCGGGTTGATGGCCTCGCCCACGGAGCCGAGCACGCGCAGGCTGGAGAGGTCGTACTCGTCCGGGATGTGCCGGCCCCACTTCATGAACGTGCGGATCGCCGTCGGCGCCGTGTAGAGGATGCTCACGCCGTACTTCTGCACGATCTCCCACCAGCGGCCCTGGTGCGGGGAGTCCGGGGTGCCCTCGTAGATCACCTGGGTGGCGCCGTTGACCAGCGGTGCGTAGGCGACGTAGGAGTGCCCGGTGACCCAGCCGACGTCGGCGGTGCACCAGAAGACGTCCGACTCCGGGTGCAGGTCGAAGGTGTCGTGGTGGGTGACCGCGGCCTGCACGAGGTAGCCGCCGGTGGTGTGCAGGATGCCCTTCGGCTTCCCGGTGGTGCCGGAGGTGTACAGGATGTAGAGCGGGTGCTCGGCGTCGTGCCACACGAGCTCGTGCTCGTCGGACTGGCCGTCCACGACGTCGTGCCACCACAGGTCGCGGCCCTCGGTCATCTCGACCTCGGCCTCGTTGCGGCGGACCACGAGCACGTGCTCGGCGGTGTGGCCGGGCGCGGAGAGGGCCTGGTCCACGGCGGGCTTGAGCATGGAGGGTTTGCCGCGGCGGAAGGAGCCGTCCGCCGTGACGACGAGCTTGGCCTCGGCGTCGTCCACGCGGGAGCGCAGGGCATCGGAGGAGAAGCCGCCGAACACCACGGAGTGGACCGCGCCGATGCGCGCGCACGCGAGCATCGTGATGACGGCCTCGGGGATCATCGGCAGGTAGACGGCCACGCGGTCGCCCTTGGTCACGCCGAGGGACTCGAACGCGTTGGCGGCGCGCCGGACCTCGGCGGCCAGGTCGGCGTAGGTGTAGGTCCGGGTGTCGCCGGGCTCGCCCTCGAAGTGGATGGCCACGCGGTCGCCGTGGCCGGCCTCGACGTGGCGGTCCAGGGCGTTGTACGCGGCGTTGGTGGTGCCGCCGACGAACCACTTCGCGAAGGGTGCGTCGGACCAGTCCAGGACGTCGGTGAAGTCCTGCTCCCAGTGCAGGACCTCGCGGGCGCGGCGGGCCCAGTAGGCCAGGCGGTCCTCGGCGGCCTCCTCGTAGAGGTCGGCTCCGGCCACCGCCTGGGCGGCGAACTCGGCCGGGGGCGGGAACGTGGGGATCTGCTCGTCCATCGACGGGGTCCTTTCGGGGTGGTGCGGTCGGTGCGCGGCACGGATGTGACGCGTCCCACACTAGTCTCCCGCCTCAGCATGCCGCGCGCGGCGTCGTCGCCACAAATCCTCAGGTCCTGTGTGTCGCATCGCACCCAGAAGCGGGGGCCGGACGCGGTGCGGACGTCGGCATGTGCCCCGCTCCCTAGGATGGTCGGACCTGAGCGGATCGCACGAGGGCGGGAGGACGCGCGGATGGAGACGGAGTCGACGGGCACGCCGACCGGGGAGACCCGGCTGGCCCTGGTGCGCCGGGCGCGGCGGATCGACCGGATCCTGGCCGAGACGTACCCGTACGCCGTCGCCGAGCTGGACTTCGAGACGCCGTTCGAGCTGCTCGTGGCCACGGTGCTGTCCGCCCAGACCACCGACGTGCGCGTCAACGCGGCCACGCCGGCGCTGTTCGCCCGCTTCCCGGATGCCCACGCGATGGCGGCGGCCACCGAGCCCGAGCTGCAGGAGCTCGTGCGCTCCACGGGGTTCTACCGGAACAAGGCCTCGGCGATCCTGCGGCTGTCCCAGGAGCTCGTGGCCCGGCACGACGGCGAGGTCCCCGCCCGTCTCGAGGACCTCGTGGCGCTGCCCGGGGTGGGGCGCAAGACCGCGTTCGTGGTGCTCGGCAACGCCTTCGGCCAGCCCGGGATCACGGTGGACACGCACGTCGGCCGGCTGGCCCGACGCCTGGGGTTCACGGACGAGACCGACCCGGTGAAGGTCGAGGACGCCGTGGGCGCCCTGTTCCCGCGCCGGGACTGGACGATGCTCTCCCACCGGCTGATCTTCCACGGCCGCCGCGTGTGCCACGCGCGCCGCCCGGCGTGCGGGGCGTGCCCGATCGCCCGTTGGTGCCCATCCTACGGCGAGGGGGAGACCGACCCCGAGCGGGCGCGCGCCCTGCTCGCCTACGAGCTCAAGCCCGGCCGGGAGGAGCTGCTCGAGCTCCTGCGCGCGGGGCGGACGCGCCGGGAGCTGCGCGCCCTCGGCCACGGGCTGGAGGCCTGAGCGCCCGGCCTGCCCGCTCAGCCTGCGGTGAGGCCCGCGAGGATCGCGTCGACGGCCCGGCGCGCGTGCACCCCCACGCCCGCGAGCGTGGCCGAGGCGGCCCCGCACCAGTCGTCGTAGCCGAGCAGGTGCAGTCCCGGCACGTCCACCGAGGCGGTCGGCAGCGCACGCTCCGTCGCCGGCGCCCCGGAGGGGCGGCGGGTCAGCTCGAGGCCCCGCAGATGGCGCAGGTCCGCCCGGAAGCCCGTGCACCAGACGACGTCGTCCACCGGGTGCTCGGCACCGCGCACCCGGGCCGCGGCGCGGCTGGCGGCGGGCCAGCCGTGGCTCGCGCCGGCGTCGTGGTCCCAGCGGACGCCGTCCGGCGTGAGCGCGGTGGGCGCGGGGACCGCGTGGAGCCCGGCCTCGTCGCGGGCGCGGATCACCGGGGGCACCATGACGATGTCCCCGAGGTCGCCCACGCGCGCCTCGGAGCGGCCCAGCACGCGCGCCGAGGCCCGATCGAAGAGCACCCGCCCGTCCACGTCGTCCGGCATGAACCGCGGCGGACGCCGGGTGGCCCACGTGGTGGCGACACCCGCCAGAAGCAGGTCCGCCGCGATCTGAGCGCCCGAGTTGCCACCGCCCACCACGAGGACCCGCCGCCCGGTGAACGCGTCGGGGGAGCGGTACGCGGCGGAGTGCCGCTGCGTGCCGCCGAAGCGATCGGCCCCCGGGAGGGCCGGCACGAACGGGCGGGTGAACGAGCCGGTCGCGGAGACCACCGCGCGGGCGGTCAGGGCCGAGCCGTCCTCGAGCCGCACGGTGAACGGCGGGGACGCGGCGGCGTCGTGCGTCACCTCCGCCACGCGCACGCCCCGGCGCACCGGCAGCCCGTAGCGGTCCTCGTAGTCGGCCAGGTACGCGACGACGTGCCCGGCGTCCGGGGTGGCGGGGCCGGGCGACGGCGGCATGGGTCGGCCCGGCAGGGAGGAATGCTCGGCGGGGGAGAACAGGCGCAGAGAGTCCCAGTGGTGCGGCCACGCACCGCCGGGCTGGGCGGACGCGTCGAGCAGGACGAACGACGGCGGCGGGCCCGGCCGGCGTCCGCCGGCGACGTCCCGCGCGGCCCGCGCCAGGAAGTAGCCGACCGCCAGTCCGGCCTGGCCGGCGCCGATCACCGCGACGTCCACCGGATCCGGGGACGCGGTGGCCGCCGGGGGCGAGGTCAGGGGAGCCGTCATGCCCCGAGGCTACGACCGGCGGCTAGCGTGGGGGCCATGCCTGAGACCCCCGCGAGCCCCCGCCCGACCTCCCGCGACGCCGTCGGGACGTCCGAGGCGTCGCTGACGGGTGCGCGGGACCAGCTGGCGGACCTCGTGGCCCGCTGGGGCACGGCCCCTGCGGACGCGCCCGGTCACCACGACCCGGCCTCGCTCACCACCATCCCGCCCGAGGCCGTGCCGATGTGGGGCTTCGACTGGCCCCGGTCCGGCGATCCGCGCCCCTCCGCCGTGCTGATCCTGTTCGGCGCCCTCGACGACGTCCCCGCCCGTCACGACGCCGGGCGCGTGCACCCGCACGTGGACGTGCTGCTGACCCAGCGCGCCGCCACCCTGCGCCAGCACGCCGGGCAGATCGCGTTCCCCGGCGGTCGCGTCGACCCCGAGGACGGCGACGTCGTGGCCACGGCCCTGCGCGAGGCGCAGGAGGAGACCGGCCTGGACCCGGCCGGCGTGGAGGTCCTGGGCGTGCTGCCGGCGGTGCCGGTGGTGGTCTCCGGGCACGTGGTGCACCCGGTGCTCGGGTGGTGGCGGGACCCCAGTCGCGTGGCGGTGGTCGACCAGGCCGAGGCCGCGGCCGTGTTCCGGATGCCGGTCGCGGACCTGGTGGACCCCGCGAACCGGTGCCGCGTGGCCCGGCCCGGCGGCCGCCGCGGCGAGACGCCGGGCTTCCTCGTGGGCGAGCGCCTGGTGTGGGGGTTCACGGCGGCGCTGCTCGACCGCGTGCTGGCGCTGCTGGGCTGGGACGTGCCGTGGGACGACTCCCGCGTGCGCGACGCGCGGACCCACGAGATCCTGCGCGGCTGACGGCTGCGCGCCGCCGCCCGCTCCTGCACAGGCGCCGGAGGGCGGGTTCGTGTCCCCAGCGGCGGGACCGGGGGCGCGGGCACCCGGGCGGGACGGTGGACTGGACGGGCCGGCGGCCGCGGACCGCGGCGGCCGCCCCGACCCGCAGGAGGCCCGCCATGCGCCCGTTCGTCCCCGCCGCCCCGGCCCGCCCGCCCCGGGGCCGACGACGCCGCCCCGCCCCGCCCGAGGGCGACCGGCGGTTC
>NZ_JAKRLB010000050.1:0-945 GCF_022664405.1 Micrococcus luteus
CCTAGGGCGTGTTGCTAAAGGGTTCGGGGACGTGGATGCGCGAGTCTGGGGTCATGTCGCGTGATGTCATCTCGGACGAGGTCTGGGCCGTGATCGGCCCGCTGTTCCCTGCCCCGAAGTCCACGGGTCGGCCCCCGGTGGATCGGCGCGCGGTGGTCGAGGCCACCGCGTGGCGCTTCCGCACCGGAGCTCCGTGGCGGGATCTGCCCGAGCGGTTCGGGAACTGGAACACGATCTACAAGAACTTCAACCGGTGGGCCGCCCAGGGCGTGTGGGAGCGCGTGCTCGAGCGCACTCAGTCGATGGCACAGCAGGCTGGCGAGCTGGACTGGGTGGCCTCGATCGATTCCACGATCGTGCGCGTCCACCAGCACGGGGCGACCCTGCCCCGCCCCACAGGGGGCCTGGATGAACTACAAGAAATCCGGGGACGAGCCGGCTGATCATGCCATCGGACGCTCCCGCGGCGGTCTGACGACGAAGTCTCATCTGGTGTGTGATGGCAAGGGCAGGGTGCTGGCGTTCGTGGTGACCGGCGGGCAGGTGGCGGACACCTCGATGTTGGCCACCACGCTGGAGCTGATCAGCGTTGCCGGGGCCCGTGGGCGGCCCAGGGCGCGGCCTGACCGCCTGATTGCGGACAAGGGCTACCCCTCGAAGGCGAACCGGGCTTGGCTGCGCCGGCATGGCATCGCGGCCACGATCCCCGAGCGGGCCGATCAGATCGCGCACCGGCGCAGACGCCCGGGCCGGCCGATCGACTTCGGTGAAGACCAGCGCCAGCGCTACCGGGGACGCAATGTCGTGGAGCGGTGCTTCAACCGGCTCAAACAGTGGCGAGGGATCGCGATGCGTTCGGACAAGTACGCCCGGAACTATCACGCCGGGCTCAGCCTCGCAGCGACACTGCACTGGCTGACTACCCTACTTTAGCAACACGCCCTA
>NZ_JAKRLB010000051.1:0-925 GCF_022664405.1 Micrococcus luteus
CCCCGTCAAAGACGGGGTTCGGGATGGTTCGGGCGGTTAGTATCACCGGCTCAGCATGGGCGGTTCTTCACTGGTACGGGAATATCAACCCGTTGTCCATCGACTACGCCTGTCGGCCTCGCCTTAGGTCCCGACTTACCCAGGGCAGATTAGCTTGACCCTGGAACCCTTAGTCATCCGGCGGACGGGTTTCTCACCCGTCTTTCGCTACTCATGCCTGCATTCTCACTCGTCCACAATCCACCAGAAGTTACCCGCTGGCTTCACCTCGTGAACGACGCTCCCCTACCCATCCAGCAAAACTGAATGCCACGGTTTCGGCGGTGTACTTGAGCCCCGCTACATTGTCGGCGCGGAGTCACTTGACCAGTGAGCTATTACGCACTCTTTCAAGGGTGGCTGCTTCTAAGCCAACCTCCTGGTTGTCTCAGCAACTCCACATCCTTTCCCACTTAGCACACGCTTAGGGGCCTTAACCGGTGGTCTGGGCTGTTTCCCTCTCGACTATGAAGCTTATCCCCCACAGTCTCACTGCCACGCTCTCACTTCCCGGCATTCGGAGTTTGGCTGAAGTCAGTAACCTTGTAGGGCCCATCGTCCATCCAGTAGCTCTACCTCCGGGAAGAAACACGTGACGCTGCACCTAAATGCATTTCGGGGAGAACCAGCTATCACGGAGTTTGATTGGCCTTTCACCCCTACCCACAGCTCATCCCCTCCATTTTCAACTGAAGTGGGTTCGGTCCTCCACGCGCTCTTACACGCGCTTCAACCTGGCCATGGGTAGATCACTCCGCTTCGGGTCTAGGACACGCGACTCAATCGCCCTATTCAGACTCGCTTTCGCTACGGCTTCCCCACACGGGTTAACCTCGCCACGTATCACTAACTCGCAGGCTCATTCTTCAAAAGGCACGCTGTCACC
>NZ_JAKRLB010000052.1:0-882 GCF_022664405.1 Micrococcus luteus
TCTCCCACCTATCCTACACAAGTCACACCGAATACCAATACCAAACTATAGTAAAGGTCACGGGGTCTTTCCGTCCTTCTGCGCGTAACGAGCATCTTTACTCGTAATGCAATTTCGCCGAGTTCATAGTTGAGACAGCGGGGAAGTCGTTACTCCATTCGTGCAGGTCGGAACTTACCCGACAAGGAATTTCGCTACCTTAGGATGGTTATAGTTACCACCGCCGTTTACTGGGGCTTAAGTTCTCCGCTTCGCCGAAGCTAACAGGTCCCCTTAACCTTCCAGCACCGGGCAGGAGTCAGTCCATATACATCGTCTTACGACTTCGCATGGACCTGTGTTTTTGATAAACAGTCGCTTCCCCCTGGTCTCTGCGGCCCCGATCCCCTCACACCAGCACGTGGTGCTCAAGGTTGGGGCCCCCCTTCTCCCGAAGTTACGGGGGCATTTTGCCGAGTTCCTTAACCATGATTCTCTCGATCGCCTTAGTATTCTCTACCTGACCACCTGTGTCGGTTTAGGGTACGGGCAGTTTGAACCTCACGCCGATGCTTTTCTAGGCAGCATAGGATCACCGGATCACCCACCAAGTGGGCGCCCATCAGGTCTCAGGCATACAGCCGGCGGATTTACCTACCGGCAGCCCTACACCCTTAGACCAGGTCATTTCCATTGCCCGGCCCGGCTACCTTCCTGCGTCACACCTGTTAATGCGCTTGCCTCCCCGGTTCAGGTCCCGCGCTCCCCACCACCGACCCCGTCAAAGACGGGGTTCGGGATGGTTCGGGCGGTTAGTATCACCGGCTCAGCATGGGCGGTTCTTCACTGGTACGGGAATATCAACCCGTTGTCCATCGACTACGCCTGTCGGCCTCGCCTTAG
>NZ_JAKRLB010000053.1:0-849 GCF_022664405.1 Micrococcus luteus
TCATCGTGGTGATGTCCTTTCGAGAGTGCTGTGGAAGGTTCGCTCGAAGGCTCCCACGGTGACCGCGTCCGTCTCGAAGATGGTCGTGGCCACCGGGGAGGGTTACACCACTATCCGGGACTCAACTTCCTCGAAGGCGTGCTCGCGCTGCGGGACAGTCAAATCCACGCTGTCCCTGGCCGAGCGAACCTTCGAGTGCGAGGCCTGCCACCTGGTGATCGACCGCGACGTGAACGCCGCGATCAACATCCGGGCGTGGGCTGTGCAGGAGGAGCGTGGAGCAGGGGTCGAGCTCGCCCGAGGCCGTCGGGAGAGTCGAAACGGACGTGGAGCTGCTGTCTCGGGCCCGCCATCTGGCGGGGCCGCGGGGCAGGGGCGTGGAAGCGTCAAGCCCGCACCCCAGGGTGTGGGCATGTCCAGCCGGGCAACTGGCTGGTCATCCCAACCCCCCTCAACCGAAGGGGAAAGCGCAGTGCGCGGAGCATCCGCCCTGGCCAGGTAGTGGAAGCCCCGCGCACGCAGGGATGAGCCCAAGATCCCCGACCCCAACAACATTGTGGTCGGGGAAGCCCCGCGCACGCAGGGATGAGCCCACGGGCACGTCGTCAAAGTCGGTGAGCCCGTCGGAAGCTCCGCCCGCGCAGGGATGAGCCAGACTCCCAGGGGCATTCACGGCTCCTGGGTTGAGCTGTCGTAGGGATCTGGGCTGGTCCCCGGTCCTTCCTAGGGCGTGTTGCTAAAGGGTTCGGGGACGTGGATGCGCGAGTCTGGGGTCATGTCGCGTGATGTCATCTCGGACGAGGTCTGGGCCGTGATCGGCCCGCTGTTCCCTGCCCCGAAGTCCACGGG
>NZ_JAKRLB010000054.1:0-815 GCF_022664405.1 Micrococcus luteus
CTAGCTGTAGGAGGGCATGACGTTGTTGACTCGGGCCGGTGCCAACGAGGCCGGAGGGGCGTCCCCGCAGGAGGTATGAGGCCGATGGTAGTTGTAGTGGTTCACCCACACGGCCAGCGCCTCACGCCGAGCTGTCTCTGAGGTATACGGGCGGGCGTAGAGGACCTCATCGACCATCAGCCGGTTGTAGCGTTCGACCTTCCCGTTATGGCGCGGGGTGTAGGGGCGGATCCGGTGGTGCCGGCCCCCGAGCGAGACCACCTTGGCGGTGAAGTCCGCAGCCCGGTAGTTGTTTCCGTTGTCCGTGATCACCCGGTCCACGGTGATGCCGTGGGCGGCGAAGAACGCCCTCGCCCGGCAGTAGAAGCTCACGGTCGTGGCCGCCCGCTCGTCCTCCAACGCCTCGGTGTACGCCAGGCGGGTGAACCCGTCGATCGCCGAGTGCAGATAGGTGTACCCGACCCGCCGGCCGGCACCACGCTTGGAAGCACGGCCTGCTTCACTTTCACGTCCGTGAGCACGCCAGCCGCCCCCGTCAGGGATCTTCCCGATCTTCTTCACGTCCAGGTGCACCATGTGCCCCGGGCCGCGGGCGGTGATCTTCTGGGGTCGTTGGCGCAGGTCCTCACCCGTGGGCGCGAGGTCTGGCAACCGGGAGATGCCCAGTCGGTGCAGCCACCTGCCCACAGTGCGCAGGCACAGCTGGTGGCCTTCAGAGACGAGGTGGTGATGGATGCGGCGGGCTGACCACTTCTCCCTGCGACGCAGGGTCTGGATCTGGGCCACCACCTCGGGGTCGAGCTGGGCAGGTGAAC